>REDS01000128.1 GCA_007693395.1 Balneolaceae bacterium
CAGTCTCAAAAAGACAATCCCATAAACCAGATTATACTTATTTTCTACCACAACACGCAGATCGGGTATTGTTGAACTTAGCGGTTCTTCTCTAATATCTATTACGAAATTACTATAACTAAAGTCCAGCCCCAGCATTAAAGGAGAATTTCCGAACCGGTAACCGGCCCAAAATCCAATTCCAACTCCCGGATTATCAAGCTGGACTTCAAACTCGTTTTGAGGATCTGCGTAATGTAGATCGAGCCCAAATTGAAACTCCTGTGCAGTACTTTTTTGAGCGCCAATGACAAACAATAGTAAAATGATCAGAGTGCTTACACGAATAAGATTGTTTAATATTACTTTCATTTCTTATAATTGTTTTTATTGATATTAAGATCTAATAATTGATATAATTAATATTAATTTCAAGCACATTCCCAGTGTGTTCAATTAGATCGATATTTACGATTTTAAATATGAGATTCATATACACCCAAAATCCTCCGGCATTATGTTCTTAAACTCCACTCGAAATACTTGAGGTCTGTAAACCCATAATGGGCTGGTGTAAACAATTCCTTCAAAGCTTCCGGAGAAAGCCTGTACGATATCATTATTTATTAAACGGGTTTCTCTGCTGATCTCAAATGGGTACGAATTTGGGATTACGGATCCAAAGCCACCATCAAAACTTAACCATCCATAGTTATCAGGATCATTTCGATCATAGTTCGGATTGCTTAAAAAAAACATATTATATTCCCCGGATTCCAACATAGACACTTGCCAAAGATTTGGCCACAATGTTTTTGTCCAGCCACTCTCTTCAGTCAATACTAAATCTTCATGAATCCAGACACTCAGGATAAATGGATCATTTTCACTAACTGAAATTTTCCAAGATGTATCACCAAATGCATTCTCCAAACCCGTATTTGACGAGTCGAATGGTTCAAGAGAAACACACGAGCTGGAGGCTTCGTATGGAAAGAATTCCGCATTATCTTCCATTGCTCTAGTAAATGTAATTGTCATGTAAGAACAGACCTCTTCTACCTGGAACGATATTTTGATGGTCACATCGGGGCGCTCTTTTAACCAAATTTCAATACCTACATCCCCTGTTCCGGTTGGAGTAAAGATCCCATCAGAACTCATACTTCCCGGACCAGACACAATCCAGTCTGCCTGATCAAAACTTACCGGTTCACCATTTACCAAGAAATTAAACTGATGCTGCTCATCCGGCTCAAGGCATACAGGTACCGGGCTAACAGCCAGGTCCGGCGTAGTGCAAAACTCGCGTACCTCAAAGCTTATCTCATAGATGGTAGAATCATCATCGCGCAACCGAAACTCTATGGTTACTTCACCCTCACTGCCCGATATATAAACACCGTCATTGCTTAATGAACCCGGGCCTGTAATCGTCCACTCCAGTTTATCAAAACCGATCGGATCCCCATCAAGTACAGCCGAAAAAGCCTGTTCGGTATCCAGTTCCAAACAATTAATTCCCGGGGTAACAATGAGCTGTGATTCAACTGAGTATATGCGTGCACTTGTACTTCTGCGGGGTGCATCCGGGTTATCTCGTGCCCCGCCGGTTGCCTCTACCGCAGCTACAAGAAGGTCCAGCCGTTCCGTATTTGGTGCGATATAATCAGCTTCATCATCAACTGTTCGTACTAAAGAGCCCTCTCCTGTAAGGTTCCACGATATCTCATACTCCTCGGCATTGGATACTTCTGCCACGAACGGAATCACCTCTCCAGTGCCGGCCTGTACGTAAAAAGGAGGCCCGTTCTCCAGGCCCTCACCAGCTCCGGGCCCGGGCTTGATCTCCACCTCAATGGCTTTCACTTCAAGCTCTACCGAACTCTCTCTGAATTGCTCATTAAAACGGTCAAAATTCGTCCTGACTCGCAGAGAAGACCTGCCTACTGCTACGGGATGATATTGTGAATCACTTTCTCCAAACCTGAACGGGTTGTCTTCGAGTTCACCAAATTCACGGCGAAGATCCCATCTAAAAAACTCTGACTCCCTGGGCCTTTCCGGGGAGATACCCTCGCGAATCTCATAGACAATAGCCGGTATCGTGTAGGGTCCAGAATCTTCACTCATCCCCCAAATCATTGTAAAGTATCCATGGAAAGTTTCCAGCATGGTTTTTGATAAGGGGCTAATACCCGGAATGGACACAGAGTCTCCTATCATACGGCCTGCCGGACCCAGCAGCGGCACCAAGCTTACCACTGTTGGCCAGGTTAGTGTCCATCCGCTTGAGTGTACTTCCAGCGTAGCACTCCACCGGCCAACATCATCCTGATTTTCATTATAAATTACTGGATCAGCTTCAATTTCAATATCCTGCATAATGGATGGCAGAATACTCTCTGAATAACTCCAATACAGACCCACTGCAGTTGTTGCACTCCCAGCAGCACCCAATTTTGCAGCCAATGGAAGAGCTCCGATGGCCCCAAGTGTAATAGATAGGCTTCCAAATGAAAGTTCTAAAATTTCCCGCAGTTCACCGCTATATCCACTGTTCATCTCAACAAACCAAGCATGATCTTCCATCAATGCATCAAGCTCTGCTGGTAAAACCGATGTTATGTCTGACTCAGATTTATGCAGTACTATTGATTTATCTTTTGAATAAATAGTACCCGCGTTCTCTTTAGATCGTTTTTCCTGAAGCACCTTCGCCCTTTCTTCAAACTCTTTTCGAATCTCTTCCATTATTTCAAAAAATCCAGCCTTATTTAATATCGCATCCAGCAGTTCACCCCCATCATCTCCTTCGTTTCCCCCTTGCAATTCGGCCAACACCGGAGCGGTACCATCAAGAAGTGCGCGAATGCTATTGGGGTGATTCTCTCCATTAAATGCCTGTACCAGAGCAGCAAGGCCCCGATATCGCAGATTTACATCCTCAATATTTACACTGAGAAGTTGATCTAAATCAAACCCAATACTCTCTGCAAAACTATTAAATACAACCTCAGTTGATAACAGTTCAGTCTCAAGTTCTACTGGAGAGGGTTCAAGCGCTTCTATGTGTAGAGAAATAGCTTCGCAAGCTGTCTGTTCGTCTTCGCTTACTATAACCACATCTACACTACCTCCTTCACGCCAGCTTCCCGGGTGAACGGGAACAACCAACTCTGCTTCTTCCCCATCCAGGCGGTTAATTAAGGCTATATCGTAATCCTCAGTATTACCCTCATTGTAGATACGGGCTAGCGGGTCATCACCAAACCCAGCTGTAAGTCCGCTTAAAGGTATCTTTGCCACCGGCTCACTACTGGAGGCACCAAGTTCTAAACCTGTACAGCTTATCATTGGCAGTTCACTACTATTATCTTCATCACCAACTGAAACAGAACCCGGAGATTCCGAACAGCCGTGCCATATCAAAAGAGTTACGGCTGTAAAGGTGGCTAATATCAAACCACCTGTATAATTCTTGCTTAATATTTTCATTTAGATTCTCTCTGATTTTACTTTACAAGTCTAATATTGCAACATCCCCGTCACCATCATCAGCGGTAATTCTCAAACCATCCTGATCATCCAAAAATCGTTGGTAAG
>REDS01000030.1 GCA_007693395.1 Balneolaceae bacterium
TTGAAAAGCTGCCACGGTGAACCGGATACATAATGAAATGTAGCATCTTCCCATTCGGCATACATATCCGCCATGATAGGAGCGGCAACATACTCTTTAAAAAAGGTATTGTGAACCACCACACGCCCACCTGCAGGTATTTCGGTGATTTTTACTGTGTCATCAATATCGGAGATGACAGAAATTCCCTCGGGTGGTATCAGCTGAATGTAGCTTGTGCCGGTATACCTTCCTGAATAGGCTTCAATTTCGAGCCACTTACCCCGATTGGGAATATCATCAAAGATCTCATCTATTATAGATACCGGAATCCGAAGTTCACCTCTGATCAGCCCGTTTCGATCTGTTCTTGGCGACTCTCCTTCGGGATCAATAATCCGGAAAATATGTTCATCGGAGTAATCCGGCAGGCGAAAACTTACAGTTCGTCGGCTTTTGCTGTCTGCTACAATGTCCCGCAACCGGCTTCTGAAAATATCAATCTGGTAGTCTTTGTAGTCATTGGTGAGGTCGGTCATCCAGGTAACAAATCCCTGCAGCCATCGTCGTTTTTTATTTACCCAAACCCTCATTGGGATTACCCATTCATCCCCGTCGATATATCCATAGGTATTGTAAATGGTTATTTGCCGGCGGGGTACATCTTCTTCACTATGTATAGAAGTAGCATCTGCTGGATGGAAGAGTCCATCAATCACAAAAAACAGAACCAGAAGAGGAACAAATTTCATTGTAAAGTAAACAGGAATCAGGTTTCAGGGGCACGATACATAAACGGGCCATAGTCTCTTTTAAGGCACTGTAAAGATAGGTTTAGCTGGTTGATATCTCAAATCATGATAGTTTTGTCTCTTTCGAAAGTTTATAAAGCACAATAGCGTCGTACAGGGCATGCGCAGTCATTGCTGCTACTATTCCGAACCAGATAAAGAGAAACCCTAAAAGTACACTGAGAGAGAATGTGAAAAGTGTGAATATGGTTTGTGGAATGGATCCAAATTTAATGTAACCATGAATAGCGATAAAAATAACAGAGGTTAGCCAAACGCCAACTATTGGCTGTATTGCGGCACGAAATAAGATCTCTTCGCTTACGCCGGCAAAAAACGAAACCGCTCCTATCTCTTTGTTGTTGAGGGATAATTCCTTTACCTGCTTCATGATAGCATACTCATCTACAGCGGCCCGAAGTTTAGGTTGCTTCATCATCAGCACCCCGATACACCCAAAGGCAAGGCCCGCTGCGGTACCGGCCAGTAACTGAACAGTAAATTCTGATCCCTTCAGCATAATATCTGCGAAGCTTTCATCCTGAAAAAAATGGATGATGACCAAACCTATGGCAACCCAGATAACACCGGCTACAAACGAGAGCAGTACAATATCGGGTTCATTCGGCGAGGGTTTGGTGTTACTTTCTGATGGCTCCATGAACAACAATAGGGTTATAACTTAATTTAAAAGATAAAAGGATTCTTCAGTCTAAGCTTGAACAACATCATAACAATCTGCTTAACTCAGAGAAAAGTATGATATATTTAATTTATTCAAAACATTCAAAATACTGCACAGCATGATTTTAAATAATTTCACCAAGAATTATTCTTGATGGAAGTTGTCGGCTCAATAATTCAGTAAAAACTTAGTATTTTGTACTTTATGCTATCTATTTGAAGCATCTATCCCGAAGAAATAAAAAAAATTACTGCTACATGAAAAAACTGACTATTCTTTGCGCCCTCACCATTTGCTGTGTTTTAACCGTTGTGCTTCAGGCATATCCTCAATCTGTTCAGGAAATTCAGGGTGCATCGGCCCACTGGGTTTCGTCGGAGTATTTAATATGGGATGTGAGCAGTGATGCAGAAAAAGTGGAGATTCGATACAGCCTTGAAGCTGATATTTCTATTGAGAATGAAGGTTTGCATGGCGGTATGGCTATTGCTTTGGATAAGGCAAATGAGCTGCCCGGGCACCTTGCGTCAGCATTTCGTCACATAGCTGATCGCAGTATCTTTTCAGTGGATATTGATCAGGATAAAATTTCTCAAATAATTAAAGGCCAGCTTATTGCAGCAGAATATGATAGTGATGGAGTTTTACTCTCAGCTACAAGAATTCAGTTTCCCGGGTTAATAGATGATCTTTACACTTACAGCGGCTCACTTGGCCCGGTTTATCAAGAGAGTGATATTTCTTTAAAAGTATGGGCACCAACAGCAAGAAGTATGTATATAGAAATTTTTGATACAGAAAAAAATTCAATTGCACAGGTTAAGGCAGGTGTGGAGAACCCTGCAAATGGTGTTTGGTCCTTTACGGGTGGTATGGATTGGGATCAAAAATTTTACAGGCTGCTGGTTGATGTGTTTCACCCCATGAGTGGTGAATTTCATCAGTTTAGTGTAACAGATCCTTACTCCGTAAGCCTCTCTGTGGATAGCCATTTCAGCCAGTTTATCGACCTGAATTCAGATGAATTTAAGCCGGAGGGATGGGATGAATTTGTGAAACCCCAGCTGCGTCCTGTTGATATTTCTATTTACGAAGCCCATGTGCGTGATTTTAGCATTTGGGATACATCTGTTCCCGAAGCATACCGCGGAACCTACAACGCATTTACCCTCAATGGTGAGAATGGAAATCCATTGAGCGATGGTATGCGCCATCTTCGCGAGCTTTCTGATGCAGGCCTTACTCATCTGCATCTGCTGCCAATTAATGATATTGCCACAGTTATTGAAGACACATCCGCACGAGTTGATCTGCACCATCCGTACAGCAGAATTTGTGAATTTATTGATAACGCACGCATTCTCGAACTTTGTGAAGAGTTCGGCGATACACCAATACGGCAGGTTTTTGAAGAGCTCACAGCGAAGGATCCTGTTACCGATATTATCCAGAAACCGTACAGCCTGCCCGGAAGAATGGAAGGCCTTGCCACACTTGATGGCTTTAACTGGGGATACGATCCGTTCCATTTTAATGCACCTGAGGGAAGTTATTCCACCAATCCCGATGGTCCGCAGCGCATACGTGAGGTACGTAAAATGGTTCAGGCCTTGTTTGAAATTGGACTCTACACGGTGATTGATGTGGTGTACAATCACACATTCGCATCAGGTCCGGATTCCCGATTCTCAGTGCTCGATAAAATTGTACCCGGCTACTACCACAGGTACAATCCCGATACAGGCGAGATCGAAACATCAACTTGCTGCGATAATACAGCAGCCGAGCACGCAATGATGGAAAAACTGCTTATTGACTCGGTATTGCTCTGGGCAAAACACTATAAAATCGATTCTTTCCGGTTTGATTTGATGGGGCACCATCCTCGCTATGTGATGGAAAACCTTCGCGATTCGCTTGCAACCCTGACCCTTGATGAGCACGGTGTTGATGGTGCAAATATCTACATCTATGGTGAGGGCTGGAACTTTGGTGAAGTTGCCGAGAACCGCATCTTTGAGCAAGCAAGCCAGTTTAATATGGGCGGAACCGGTATTGGAAATTTTAATGACCGACTGCGCGATGGAATACGCGGAGGCAATTATTCGTGGGATGGCCCTCAGCAGGGTTTTACCAGCGGGCAATATCTCTTTCCTAACGAACATGCTGATGCCGATCCCAACAGAAGGCTGGACATTTTGCTGAGCCAGGCAGACCGTATTCGTGTAGGCATGGCAGGAAATCTGGCCAACTATCCTTATACCAATAGATACGGAGAACGTGTAACCGGAGATAATGAATATATCGGGTACGCACTCTTACCGCAGGAAACGGTTAACTACATCGATAAGCACGATAATGAAACCCTGTGGGATAACACTCAAACCAAATTGCCAGCTGATATGGATATGGATACCAGGGTTCGAATCCATAATCTCAGTAATGCGATGATTAACTTCAGCCAGGGGATTCCCTTTTTTCAGATGGGGTCAGATATATTACGTTCAAAATCGATGGACCGTAACAGTTTTGATTCAGGTGATTGGTACAATGCCATAGATTTTACACTCGGGGAGCATAAATGGGCAACAGGATTGCCACCCGCATGGGACAATGAGAACCTATGGGATGATATGGTGGTGTTCATGTCGAACTCAAACATTGACGTTAAAAAAGAACACATGGAGTTATCGAACCGATTGTTCAGAGAGCAGCTCGAAATTCGGTACAGCACTCCGCTATTCAGGCTTGGAACGGCTGCAGAAATTCATACAAGGGTTGCGTTCCATAATGTTGGGCCTAATCAAAAACCGGGAATTATTGCCATGTCGGTTTCAGATGGAATTTGTGCAGGCGAAGCACTCGACGATGATCTTGACGGAATGCTCATTGTTTACAACGCGGATATTCAAAGCCGAACTATTCATCTGCCGGGCTTTAATCAGCTGGAACTGCATCCGGTTCAGCAGAGAGGAACCGATCAGGCTGTAACTGCCGCAACGGCTGAAAATGGAGACATTACCATTCCCGCACTAAGTTATGCTGTTTTCTTTCAATACTCTGATGGAGAGCAGGGGCATTTCCCTTGTAACTTTTGATTTAGATCGGGAATGATCCGAGTGTTTCGTTTTAACATTTTGATACATGCTAAATTGGTAATTTCAGATGTTAAATTAGGAGTTAGAAATGATGTATCGCGCTGCATGTTCACAACGAATCTCTGTTCGGCCAGGTACTGTTTCAACCTTTTAAGACAGAAGTCGCTGAGAAGGTTTTACTTGTAGGGCATATAGTCAGATGTCTCCTCGTTCTTATCAGCAACCTCTAAATTAATGCCATTACAAGGACTTTTTTTAGCAGGTATTCTGTAATTGTAGTGATTTTCGGAGCTAATGAACACATAAAGCTCAAACAACGATGCATGAACAAGACTTGTACAGTATCTATGAGTTTAGTTTTTCAACTAAAATAATTTCACTTAGAAGATGAAATATCTAAAGTAACTGATCTTTCTGCTGGTTCTCGCGATTCCGGCATACCTCTGGGGAACCGGCTTTTTCAATTCTAATGACTCTGCTCTTCCACCGCTTCATACTGAAACCGTTGATACCGGTGAAGTGTCTCAGCGTGTGGTTGCTTTTGGGGCATTGCAGCCGGTGCAAAAAGTTACAGTAGGCAGCCAGGTGAGCGGAATTATTAACGAGTTATTTGTTGATTTTAACAGCATGGTAAACCGGGGTGATATTATTGCACAGATAGATCCATCTACTTTTGAAGCTGAAGTGAGCTCCGCAAGGGCTGAGCTGGAATCGGCAGAGGCAGGCCTTGAACTTGCAAGAATGCAATGGCAGCGCATACAGGAACTTCGCGAACGTCAGTTTTTATCTCCGCAGGAAGCTGATCAGGCCAGCGCAACACTGAGACAAGCAGAAGCGCAGGTAAGGGTGCGGCGCCATTCACTGGAACGCGCCCAAAGAGAGCTCGACAGAACAACCATCACCGCACCAACGGATGGTATGGTAATATCGCGGGATGTGGATGTTGGGCAGACTGTAGCAGCAAGCCTTAGTGCACCCATACTGTTCGAAATTGCAGCTGATCTCCGGCAGATGCAAATTCATGCAAACGTATCGGAAGCTGATATAGGTACCGTTATTGAAGGCCAGCTAGTGGAATTTAATGTGGATGCATACAGAGGGCGTACGTTTGCCGGAGAAGTGGTACAGGTACGAAATGCACCGTTAATGCAGGATAATGTAGTGCACTACGAAACAATCATAGCTGTAAATAACGAAGAAATGCTACTAAAGCCGGGAATGACAGCCGAAGTATCCATCATTACCGATCAGAGGCATGATGTAACCCGGGTGAGAAATACAGCACTGCGGGCACAGCTACCGGATAGTATCCGGCCTGATGATGCACCCGATGATGCCGCGATGAACGGGCAGGTTTATTTGATTGATGATGGCAGGTTGGTTGCGAAACGTGTAAAAACAGGCCTTAGTGATGGGGTTTTTACCGAAATAATTGAAGGCCTTGAACCGGGAACCGAACTTGTAATTGGCCTTTCACTTCGGGCAGGCGGGCAAGAAGAAAGAAGAAGTTTATTTAGTGGTAACCAGGCACAGTTTTAATCTATGTCTCTCGTTCAGCTTAAACATATAACAAGGGTTTATAAATCGGGTTCACTGGCTGTGGAAGCTCTGCGCGGTATTGACCTGGAAATATCCGAAGGAAATTTTGTTTCGATTATGGGAGCAAGTGGCTCCGGAAAATCAACATTAATGAATATTCTTGGATGCCTTGATAAACCAACGTCCGGTAACTACAATCTGGCAGGTGAGGATGTATCCACATTTGATAAAAACCGTCTTGCAAAAATAAGGAACAGAATGCTCGGTTTTGTTTTTCAGAGCTTCCATCTGCTGCCACGTACATCCGCGCTCGAAAATGTTGAACTGCCATTATTGTATAACGATGATAACCTCAGCTGGAAAGAGATTCATAAGCGTGCCCGTGAAGCACTTGAAATTGTAAGCCTTGGAGACAGAACCGACCACAACCCCAATGAACTCTCCGGAGGGCAGCAACAGCGCGTGGCTATAGCACGGGCACTGGTATCAAAACCGAAAATATTGCTGGCTGATGAACCAACCGGCAACCTTGACAGCCGCACTACGCTTGAGATAGTAGAACTCTTCCAGAGACTTAATCAGGATGGCCTCACGATAATAATGGTTACACACGAGCCGGAAATTGCCCGTTTTTCCAATCGTATTATTACCCTTAGAGATGGCCTGATGAGTTCAGATAAATCCATTGAGCCTCTGAATGCACGTCAGGCTCTTAAAAACTGGAAAGACCAGGAAAAGATACAGCTGGAAAGTGAGGTTCTGTCATGAAAATTTCAGCTGTTCCTTACGTTGCATTTAAAGCCCTTAGAAGAAACCGTATGCGTACCATTCTAACGGCACTTGGCATTGTAATTGGTGTGGCAGCAGTGATTACTATGGTTGGCCTGGGCCAGGGTGCCAGTGCCGAGGTTCAAGAGCAGGTGAACCGACTCGGGCAGAATGTTGTACTCGTTTTTCCGGGAGCAAGGCAGCTTGGCGGAGTAAGTATTGGAGGTGGCAGCGCAAATACGCTTACCACAGATGATGCCCGCGCATTACGTGAAGAGATTCCTGAAGTGATTGCTGCAAGCCCTGAAGTTCGTTCGCAAACACTCATTGTATTTGGCAACCGAAACTACCAAACAAGAGTTTATGGCCAATCGCACGATTACCTTCAAATTAGGCAATGGGCTGTTGAGAGCGGCCGTATGTACACGGAAGAGGAGGTGGAACGATCGGCTTTGGTTGCCGTTGTGGGGCAAACCATTGTGGAAGAAGTGTTTGAGGGGGCAGATCCCATAGGAGAAACCATTCGTGTGCGTGGTGTTCCGCTAACAGTAATTGGTGTACTTGAGCGTAAAGGTATGTCGCTTATGGGTTCTGTACAGGATGATATTGTTATCATTCCTTACACAACTGCTTTTCAGCGGATATCCGGGCGTACACACGCCATGGTAATTAACATACAGGTATATGATGAGCAATCTATGGGAATAGCACAGGAAAAAATCACAGATCTCTTACGGGAGCGCCACCGCCTTGCGCCCTACCAGGAGAACGATTTTACGGTGCAAACTCAGGAAGATGTGGCACAAACAGCAACAGAGACATCGCGAATCATGACCCTTCTTCTTGCCTCCATCGCCGGGGTGTCTCTGTTTGTTGGTGGTATTGGTATTATGAACGTTATGCTTGTAAGTGTAACTGAGCGCACAAGAGAGGTTGGCCTCAGGCTGGCTGTTGGCGCCCGTGCACCGGATGTACTATTTCAATTTCTTATCGAGGCTGTTGTGCTATGTCTGCTTGGAGGAATAGGGGGGATAGTGCTTGGCATCATATCAACCGAACTGATAGCCACATATGCCGGCTGGCCGGCTCTCTTTTCAACGGAAGCTATGTTGGTAGCCGTTGGCGTTTCTGCTGTGGTTGGTGTATTCTTCGGTTTTTATCCCGCATGGAAAGCTTCCCGGCTCGATCCTATTGTAGCTTTGAGATCTGAATAATCACTCTCAGTAGTTGTAGTTTCAGTTTAATTGAAAACTTATAAATTCTTAATCTTTTTAAGTATTGTTGAATACTAGGCATAAAACACGTAGTATATCTTAATAACTGTTTATTAACTGATCATTTACCAAGCCGGGTGATTTTATGACATTATTGATGGGCAGTTCGTTACTTAACAGATATTCGGTATTACTTTGACGGAAGAAGTTATCATACCAGAACAAATAATCAGTAGTTCTTCATTGGCTGAAAAAGGCCAGAAAAAAAAGCTGTCTGAAAAATCCAATCAAAATCTTACCAAATTCATCCATGAAAAAACAGGGTTAGGAAGAGGCAGTTTCACCTATACCAATGCTGATAATGGGTGGCATATCAATGTATTAGATGAGGTGACAAATGGTTATATATGCACCACAAAAATTAATAGTATACGCAGGGTAAACAAATTTTTTGAAGCGGCAAACGAGCATCTTCAAAATGATCAGTATCTCGTCATCAATCTCGAAACCAAAGATCAGCGAAAAAAACGCATTTTAAAGAAATTTCCTAGTCTGGTAAGCTACCCGTATTACTCACTCGATTTTATATTGAAACGGGTGCTTCCTAAAACCAAGCACACCAGAAAAGTTTATTTTGCGATTACAAAAGGTAAAAACAGGGTTATATCACTTACTGAAGCACTTGGCAGGTTGGTAAGTTGTGGGTTTGAAATTGTTGATTACCAGGTAATTGGGAATCTTACATACATCATATCAAAAAAAATAAGAAAACCCTTTTTCGATATGCAGCCTACCTATGGCGCTATAGTGAAATTAAAAAGAGTAGGTTACAAGGGCAGAATTTTCAACGTATATAAAGTACGAACGATGTATCCCTATTCCGAATACCTGCAAGACTATATATTTAAATTGAACGCATTAGAAGAGGGGGGTAAATTTAAAAATGATTTTCGAACCACTTCTTATGGGCTTTTTTTCAGACGTTTTTGGATAGATGAACTCCCAATGCTATTTAACTGGCTTAAAAGAGAAATGAAACTTGTGGGGGTACGCCCTCTGAGTAAACAGTATTTTTATCTCTACCCCAAAGAACTTCAGGATATGCGGATAAAAACTAAGCCCGGCCTTGTACCCCCTTACTATGCCGATATGCCAAAGGGACTGGATGAAATTCTGGAATCAGAGAGAAAATACCTCGAATCTTATCGAAAGAGTCCTATCAGTACAGATATCCGATATTTTTTCCTTGCGTTTAAGAATATTCTGCTTTCGGGTGCCAGAAGCAGATAAAATTTTGTAAAATCCCTATCTTCCTGATAAATAATCACATAAAAACACCCCATGTGACTTGTAAAAGGTCTGTTAACACGTGCATAACTTTTACTTAACAATTAGGTAATACAATCTCCCTTTCTTCTGCTGATGTGTTTTTTAACGTAAAACCAAATCAGAAAGAAAGAATGAACAGAACCATTACTATTACATTAACCGCACTTTTACTGATCTTCACATCTGCAGTAAAAGACAGCTACTCACAGGGCGATCGAAACCGTTCAACAGTTTATGGAATTGTAACTGATGCAGATACCGGTGATCCGTTAGCCGGCGCTACTGTTTTAATTAAAGGTACCAGCACAGGTACTTCAACAGATGTAGAGGGCAGATACAGATTACGAAGATTACCGGCAGGTGAACACACACTGGTAATTAACTTTGTTGGCTTTGAGCGATTTGAAAAACAAATTGAGCTTGAGCCGGGAACAACTACTCAAATTAATGCAGAACTATCAATTAGTTGGCTTGAACTGGAAGGAGTAAATGTGGTTGCTGAGGCTTTAGGGCAGGCCGGTGCTTACAACCGCCAGCGAAATGCACCTAATATTGTGCATGTAACTTCCGATGAGCAGATTCAGAGATTTCCTGATCTTAATGTGTCAGATGCACTTCGCAGAATGCCGGGTATTTCTACCGAAGAGTTCAGGGGCGAAGCAACAGCCATGTTTGTTCGCGGAATGGCACCCGGACTTAACACCGTTACTCTCGATGGTGAGCGCCTTGCTACAACCGGTACCACAGACAGAGATGTTGCTCTAACAGGGTTATCATCAGATTTGGTTGGTGCGATTGAGGTAACAAAAGCCATTACCCCCGATATGGACGCCGATGCTGTTGGTGGTTCGGTAAATATGGTGGTAAACCGGCCGGTTGGTAACCAGCGGGTATTTAATGTTTCTGCATCAGGCGGTTGGCACAATCATGCAGGTTTTGGCAATCCTAAAGCAAGCATTCATTTTGGCCAGTCCAGGGGAAATCTCAGCTATATTATTCGTACAAACATCAGCCGTGAGAATCGCAGAATGGATGACATCCGCCATTTCTGGAGTGAGCAGGAATTTAATGGCCAAACCATCGACAGAATCGACCAGATGCGTATTGGGGCATACGAATTTCAAACAGACCGTTACGCAGCTACCGGCCGGCTCGATTATCGCTTTAATGATAACCACTCCATGTTTGTAAGGGGTATGTATAACCTGAGAGCGAAAACAGGTGTTCGCCATCAGTTCAGGCTGCGTCCTGATCGTGGTAATATCACCGAACTTAATGGTACACAATATAATATTTCAGGAGTTCGCGTTGAGCCGATCGGCCGCAGAAACGAAATCAACAATGTACTCAGCAGTTTAACTCTTGGTGGCGAGAGTGATTTCAGAAATCTAAATATGGATTACAGCGTTACCTACTCTTATGGCTCGCACGACTCACCATTTCAGGAATATCTAAGGTACCGGGTAAATGGAATGGATATGACGTATGATGTATCCGACAGAAACTCAGCAAATATCAACTGGATAAATGGTTCTGATGCTATAGTTGCAGACCCCGCTAATTACCGAATGACCCGTTATGAGAACAGAATTGATGATGTTCGGGATAATGACATAAATACCCGGGTTAATTTCCGTATGCCATACAATCTTGGTGATGCTGCCGGTAACTTCCAGTTCGGCGGGCGTTTCTTCCACAAACAAAAAGATCGTGACCATGAAGTTATTGAGTACAACAATATTAATGGCACATTCTTAATGAGTGACGTTGCTTCATCCAACATGCACAGAACTCTTGTAGATGGCAGATATCAGATTTTCCATACGGTTGACTGGAGTTTGGGTGGCCCGTTTATTGACGCGAACCGTCAAAACTTTACGATGGATTCGGATGATGAGCTTGAGTTTTATCTTGTCTCTGACCCAGCCGACTACAGAGCAACAGAAACCATTGCAGCATCCTATGCTATGACCACTATCGAGTTCGACAGGTGGCTCTTCCTTGCCGGGGTACGGGCTGAAAATACCGGTACTACATACAGAGGTAACAGAACGCTTATCGATGAGAATGGCAGTTTTGCAGGCAGACAGGAGATGGAAGAGAGTAATACATACCTCAACTTTTTCCCTATGGCGCATGTGCGATACAACCTTACAGACCGGTCAAACATTCGTTTTGCCTGGACCAATGCAATTGCACGGCCATCATTCACTGATCTCGCTCCGTTCGAAATTGCCAACGTTGAAAGTGAAACACTTCGCCGAGGCAATCCAAACCTGAAAGCTTCACGGGTTATGAACCTCGATCTGATGTACGAGCAGTACTTCAGAAGTATCGGTATCATCTCTGCAGGAGTTTTCTACAAGAGCCTCAGAGACTTTGTTTTCCAGGAAGTTTCCACCGTAACAGAAGGTAACTTTGCCGGATTTGAAGCAAGAATGCCGCAAAACGGTACTACAGCAGAAGTTTTTGGTTTTGAAGCAGCCTGGCAGCAGCGATTACATTTTCTTCCGGGCTTTCTGAACGGGCTTGGTGTGTACGCAAACTATACGTACTCAACGTCAAAAGCTCAGCTCAGAATTGACAGAGAAGTTGAACTTCCACGACAAATTCCTCATGTGGTAAATGCAGCCCTTACATTCGAAAGAGGCAGCTTCTACAGCATGCTCTCCTACAACTATCAGAGTTCGTACTTGTATCAAATCAGTACCACTCAGGTTGCAAACCACAGAAGCCACCTCTTCCCAACCAATGACCGTTACATGAGATGGCAGGAGAGGGTAGATCTCACCCTCAGGTACGATCTTTCCAGCAGTATTCAGGTATTTGCTGATGCCCGTAACCTCACAAACTCACCGCAATTATGGTATGATGGCGGCCCCGATTTCCACTATCGTTCATCGTTCAATCACATGAATGCAACGATGGGTATTCGCTTCAGGCCATAAGCAGCCAAATATTTTCGAAGGGGTGTTATTTCGGTAACATCCCTTTTTTTTAGCTGAACCCGTTATTTGAAACCTCATTCACGCAAGATTTTATCATGAAACGCAAGGATTTTCTCAAAACCGGCCTCACTGCCGGTGCAGGTTTAACTCTGCCCATCTTTACATCACAAAAACCCATTCCGGTAATCAGGAAAGCAAGAAATATCATCTTCTTTTCTTATGATGGATTCACATGGGAGGATTTCTCTTCCGCACAGCATTTTTCACATCGAAATTTTGGTAAATCGCTCCACCTCGAAAAGCTATTTCACCGCGGCGCTGCAGGCAGTATGCAGAGCCATAGCCTTACAAGTATGGTTACAGATTCGGCTGCAGCAACCACAACATGGGCAACCGGCCGCAAAATTGTAAACGGCTCACTATCCATCTACCCTGATGGCGAAGAACTCACAACCATCCTTGAACTTGCCAAAGCAGAAGGAAAAGCTACAGGTATTGTATCGAATACAACCATAACCCATGCTACACCTGCCGGGTGGATAGCCAAACATCTGAATAGGCGGGATGAGGAAAACATTGCCGAACAATATGCAGCATTTAAAGCAGATGTTATGATTGGGGGAGGGGTTGAGGCGTTTGATCCCAATTTGCGCAGTGACAGGAAAGACCTATTTAAACCTTTTAAGGATAGCGGTTATTCTGTTGTAACCGATCTGGAGGACTTCAGAACGGTGCAACCTGACAAGCTGCTCGCTGCACTGAGTGAAGATCATGTGCCGTATGAGATTGACCGCAGATTTCGGGCCGTGCCTGCGCCAACTCACAGAGAGATGGCAGAGAAAGGGCTGGCAATTCTCGATGGAGCAGAAAACGGATTTGTGTTGCATATTGAATCCGGGCGTATTGATCATGCCAACCATAGAACTGATGCAGGGGCTTCTCTTTGGGAGGTGATTGCCGCAGATGAGACACTCGGCATGTTGATGGAGTATGTGGATAAAACTCCGGAAACGGTTCTCATAATGGCAAGTGATCACGGTACGGGTGGTGCATCCGTTTATGGAGTAGGAGAGAGGTATCGCTCATCATCAGAAATTCATGATCTTCTCAATAAACGAACCGCTTCTTTTCCATGGATTATGCGTGAACTGGGCAGAAATCCGTCTGAAGCATTCATCAAAGAGATACTTACAGAGACTACAGGAGTTCACGTATCAGAAAGTAACGTAAGGATTCTTCAGCAAGCTATTGCCGGTGATAATCGCATGCCGGATGAAGCCGCATTCCCAAGGCAGCCAATTGCTACCCTGGGTTATGTGTTAAAAGGAGGGACAAACGATCTGCCCACACATCTGAATATAAATTACGGTACCACACAACACACTGCAGGCGCCGTACCGGCCGCCATCTATGGCAATGGCGTTGATGCCAAACCATTTGGCCTGATTGATAATACGGATTTTTTCTACTGGATGACCGAAGCGATGGATATCGACTATCAAAATCCGGAGATGAGTCCTGAAAAAGCGGCTTCGTTTTACGAGTGATATTCACCAAACATGGTATTTCTTGGTGTTGCCAGGGTTTCGTGTTGATAATAAATCAATCAGTTAACCCATAATTTTGATCTCAATCGAAGAAATACCATGTTTTGGGTCAACATTTTCGTTATGTGAGGCCGCAGTCATATGGTCCGTGTCTACGACACTTTGGAGTTGGTATCTGCTTTGTACCACAGAATGAATTCTGTGGTTACAAGATTGGCCGTGCCGATGGCACTAATTCTTTTCTGATTCATCATTGATTCGAGCACGATTCATTTCAAGAAGTGCTACGAAAGCAGATATCCATTTTCATGATTTGAATACTAAAATTCATGATGCAAACCATGGAAAGCTCATCTAACGTGAGTTCGAGATAAGAATTTGTTAGAAAGTGTCCCTCCGCCTGAGGCGTAGGGCAATGGGGGATGAACAGTAGTGAAAGTAAAGCCAAAATTTAAATATTTGGGTCAAATCAACGCTCACCGGGTCATCCCCCAAGGCTCTTTCGAGCCTTTTCCCCCCTTCTAAGGGGGATTTATTTATCCATCGATTTTATATCAAACTCACGTTAATCTACGTTCTCTGAGTGCCGATGGCACTTATTATTGATAGAATTAAACATGGTATTCCTCGGGTCAGGTAAGCGGACTGATTCAATAATAGCTGAATCGAAAAGTCCACAGATTTGAAATTCATTAAGAAATACCATGTTTTCTGTTTTGATGACCTGCGCTATGTTATCTCAGTATCAAAGTTCAACCCAAATACTCTGTTCATGGGCGTTATAGATTTGGGTAACCAGATTATTCACTTTTGCGGCCTCATCAGCGGTGATTAAAGGTACATTTTCTGTACCTGCTACTGCATCAAAAAAGAGTTCGATTGGATGCTTAAGGCTTTCAGGAAGATCATCCCAGGCCTGTGATGCATCAGCATCCATTTGAGGGATACGCAGATATAATCGCCCGTTCGTAACGCGGAGATGCCCTTTTGTACCGGAGATTTCAACCTGATTGGGATTAGCATGATCAACCCAGCCCCCGGCAACCACCGCCACAGCACCTGATTCAAACCGAACCATACCCTCGCCGTATTCGTCGCATCCCGGGTAGCGATTGAGCACGGTACCAATATGTCCGGTACAGGCTTCAGGCTTATCCCCCTCCATAAACCAGAGCAACAGATCAAAAACGTGGGAGCCCAGATCGCCGAACGCACCAACACCGGCCTGCTCCACATCGGCCATCCATCGCCATTCGCCATCAAACCAGCCGCCAATGGCACCACTGTGAACATTGCTTAACCGAATGCGGGTGATATCACCGAGAGCTCCGTCAGCAATAAGTTGTTTTATTTTCAGGTTCACAGCCTGGCTCCGCATAAAATAGCCGGTCTGGAAAATAACCCCGGTTTCGTTAACAATTTCAGCAATTGCTGCCGCTTCTGATCCGTTCAGCCCAACCGGCTTTTCGATAAAAAGGTGTTTGCCTGCGCGCGCAAGTTCAGGTACAAGCTCTGTATGCAGATTGGTCTGTGAACAGATTACAACGCCATCCACTTCCGGATCATTAGCAATTTGAGACACATTTTCAGCGATTTGGCCGCCTGTTACCTCTCTGCGCCGTTCTGCAGTATCCCTGCTGGGATCCCAGATATATTTTGTTGTAACATTCTCTGCACGTGCCATTCTATTGGCGAAATCGGGAGCGTGTATGTGTGCACCGCCAACCATTGCCAATGTGATATGATGATCTCTTGCAGACGTTTTTGCCGATGCAAAAGACGGAATAGCAAAAGGTGCCGCAACTACAGCAGCTGTACCGGCTGCAATGTGTTTAAGAGCTTTTTTTCTGGTGATAGAATTTCCTGATAGATTCTTATTCATTTTAATAGATCAAATGTTAATAATATTATGTTCATGATAGCAGAGAAAATGTAACAGAAAGGCGGATAATATTCAGAAAAAATCTGTAACGAAGATGCTGAAGCTACATGCATTTGCATTTATTGAAACTATCAGGAGAGCTCTTTGAGCATGCGCTGATACATAATCCAGAAAATGGTGCTGGATTGTAAAATGAAAGATGAAATAATACGATACTCTTTCGTTGTGAAAACATGGTTGCGCTTTAAAATAACAAAACCAAATACTTCGGTATTCTTGGGGATCTTCATGTTATTATATAAAAGCTGCTCTTTTGTAATTTTGAACATGGGCACTCCAATCTCGGAGTTTAGCCCTTTCTTAAGAGAAGCATTCCCAAAAAAGCCTCTGTTTTTTGAGCCGGGATTATTGGTGAGGTACGGTCTGCCTCGATTAACTACCTGCACAAAACTTTGCTCATTTTTCGCTTCTTCAGGCCCGAAATTTTCCGGTTGTGCGTCTCCCAGCGAAACAATCAGGTTCACCCGGTGCTTATGAACCGTCCAGAATGAGATATACTCAATACCAAATGCTTGAATGAAATGTGTTCCCATTTTTCTGCATGTTTTAATGAAATCCCCATTAAGGCTTTCATTTAACAGAATTTCCATCAATGCCCGCAATTTATCTTTGTAACCCCCAAATTTTTCGGGAATCTGCGCTTTGGGCAGGGCAAGTTTATTAATTTTAAGTTTTGCATTCTCCTTATCAGAAAAGAGAAATGATTTACTCATAAATTCAATTGCACCTAACTCTCTTGCCCTCTCTTCAATCTCTTTTGTGGCTTTGCCCGTCATAATAATCACAGGTATATTTCGCAGCTCTGTATCGATCATCAAGGATTCAAGCAGCTCCATACCGGAGATGTTCGGCATCTGAATATCGAGCAAAACAAGGTTAACGGGTTTCTCACCAAGCAGATCAATTCCTTCCTGCGCGCTGCTGGCAAAAATAAGATGATACTCATCACTTAACATTGCTTTTAGAATGATATGGATGGTCTTCTCATCATCAATAATTAAGATTGCTTTTTTTTCCATATACATACTCTAATCAAACCCGCAGATACCTACAACTGTTTTATATCGAAAGATACATTAAAATTATTTAATAAGGGTCTTATGAAGCAAACGACTCAGAGAGGATCCTCTCTGAGTCGTTTCAGCAA
>REDS01000029.1 GCA_007693395.1 Balneolaceae bacterium
AACTGGCAGCCTAACCGATTTTGTTTTTACACAGAATTTGGGACTTGACCCCTGCTGCCTTCGGTATATGAACAAAAATGAATTTATACTTATGATTAACTATCATCTATTAATTTTAAACTAATTAATTAAACATTTGATTTTTAAATCAACTTTATTGACATGTTCTATTTTTATATCAGGATATTTTGCTTAGTATTTTATCTGACATTTCTCTAATTGCTCCTTTCCCCCCTTTTTTACTCAAAACAATATCTGCTTTTTCTTTAATGTAATCTGGTGCATCCGCAACGGTGCAGCTTATCCCCGCTAAATTAAATGCCGGCAGATCATTAATGTCATCACCAATGTATAAAACTTCTTCTTTTTTTAAAGCATAGCGATCTATTAGTTCTTTTAATACAACACCTTTCTGCTCTACATTGAAAAAATATTCTGTAATACCAAGCTGTTTAAGCCTATTTGCTGTTGTGCTTGAACCTCTTCCTGAAATTACAGCGAGTTTGATGCCTGCTTTTAACAACCGTTTTATCCCCATCCCATCACGTACATCAAACACTTTTATCTCCTCACCATTTTCCGATAGCATTAATGATGCCGGTGACAGTACACCATCAACATCCATAACCAGTAATTTGATGTTAGATAATTCCGGTTTTATTTCACGTAGCTTTCCTGTTTCATAAAAATACCTCGCCTTTTCGAGGCAATCTTCAGTATCTACAGATAAACCGGGCTCATTTGTAATATCTACATAAATATTCAGGCCTGCCTGCAAGAACCTGAGCTGCTCAAGGCTTTCAGCCAATTCGAGGGTGGATGGAGGCAACTCCTTAATACGCTCTAATGCACCCGAACCATATCCATACATGCCGATATGGATATGGTAGTTTTGAGTATCAAGCTTATTGGAAAATGGTATCAATGCTCTACTGAAGTAGAGAGCTTTTTTGTCAGAGCTAAACACCACTTTTACCTTGTTCTGTGGTTTCGCCTCCTTAAATAAAGCGGGATAACAGAGTGTTACAATATCCTCGCTCTCCTTTAGGCTTAGATTTTGAATCAGCTTGTTAATATCATCAGGGCTGATAAAGGGTTCATCCCCCTGCACATTAATGTAAAGATCAGCTTCTATTTTTGTCGAAATTTCGATCAGCCTGTCGGTACCACTTTGATGATGCGCAGATGTCATCACAGCTTTTCCTCCAAAATTTTCTGCTGCACGTAAAATCCTTTCATCATCAGTTGCAATAACAGCATCATGAACGAGGTCGGCTTGCTTAACTCTCTCAAATACATGCTGAATCATTGGTTTACCGCCAATATCTTTCAGCGCTTTCCCGGGCAGCCTTGTAGACTGAAATCTTGCAGGAATTACAGCTATTGCTTTCATTTTACCTTAAGTGATTCTTCTGATGAATGTTTTACTACATCATCTACCTGTTTTAATAGTTTCAGAAATCCCGGTAAAAATGAGAAAGGCAACATGTTAGGGCCATCGCATGGAGCATTATCGGGATCCGGATGGGCCTCAATAAATACGCCCGCAACACCTGTTGCAACAGCTGATCTTGAAAGTACAGGAACAAACTCGCGCTGGCCGCCGCTGCTGCCACCTCTGGCTCCCGGAAGTTGTACTGAGTGGGTACCGTCAAAAATTACAGGATATCCGGTTTCAGCCATAATGCTGAGGCTTCTCATATCAGACACTAAATTGCCGTATCCAAAAGAGCTGCCACGTTCACAAAGTGTAATTTGTTGGTTGCCAGCCTCTTCGGCTTTATCAACCACATTTTTCATATCCCAGGGAGACATAAACTGCCCTTTTTTTATATTCAGCGGTTTACCTGCAGAAGCTGCTTTCTGGATAAAATCGGTTTGCCGGCAAAGAAATGCAGGGGTTTGCAGCATATCAACCACTTCTGCAACAGGCTCAGCCTGATCCATTGTGTGAATATCTGTCAGCACAGGTATGTTTAGTTCCCGCCTGATGGTTTCGAGAATTCGCAGGCCTTCATCAAGCCCCACCCCTCTGAAACTTGAGGATGATGATCTGTTCGCTTTATCAAACGATGACTTATAAATGAAATCTATTTCAGCATTCTGAAATATTTTTTTCAACTCTTCAGCTGTTCGCAGCCCAAAATCATAACCTTCAAGAACACAGGGCCCGGCAATAAATTTTAAAGGCAAGGAGTTTGAAAATAAAATTGTCTGTTCAGGCCCTGTAACTCTGGTAATGTTCATCTATCCGTTTTTATTGATTGACGTTCTGTAAGGAAGAATACCCACCACTTTTTGCTGTTCATCAATCACCACCAGCTGATGGATTCTCAGCTCATCCATTTTAGTTTCTGCATCCATTAGCCTTTCCATTTCGAAAGTTGTAACAGGATTTTTGGTCATTAATTCTGCTGCCTTAAGATTGATAAAGTTCTCTTTTTCGGCAAGCGAGCTTCTTCGAATATCTCCATCGGTTACAATACCCAAAAGCTTTTTACTTTCATCGCTTACAACAACCATACCCAAGCGCCCGTCACTTATTGCATGCATGGTATCAATCGCACTTGATTCCGGAGAGACCAATGGCAAAGCCTCACCGGTAATCATTTGATCCTTTACTCTCTGCAATAATTTTCTGCCGAGACTTCCGCCGGGATGAAATTTGGCAAAAAGTTCTTCTTTTACACCCTTCATTTTCATGGTTGCCACTGCCATTGCATCACCCATTGCAAGCGTTACTGTTGTAGAAGCAGTTGGCGCTAATTGCAGGGGGCATGCCTCCTTATCAATACTTATATCGAGAGTATAGGTAGAATTTGCAGCCAGGCTAGAACTGGGATTACCTGTCATAGATACAATGGTATTTCCGTTATGCTGGAAAAAAGGAATGAGCTTCAAAATTTCATCTGTTTCACCGGAATTAGAAATAAGCAATATTAAATCATTATTTCCTACCATTCCAAGATCACCATGATATGCCTCACCGGGATGCAGGAAAAAGCTCTGGATTCCATAACTGGAGAATGTGGCCGAAATCTTTTTTCCAATAATTCCCGATTTACCCATACCGGATATGACCAATTTACCCTTGCAGTTTGAAATTGCCATAACAATATCTACGAAAACACCTCCTACTTTTTCATATTGTAAGAGAATTTGTTCTGACTCGATTTTTAAAACGTCTTTAGCGCTTTGTATGATTAAATCGTCCTGTTGAAGCGTGTTCATTTCTTACAATTGCAAATTAATTAACCTAAATTTTTGGCGGCTATCGAACTTCTATTCATTCCCATTGTTCTGAAAGGTATCACATCCAGACTTAAGCATCAAAGATTGCAAAAGGTCTGTTACAGATTACTAAACTTACATTGTATAGTTAATTAATGAGCATCATTTTTCGGGTTTCGCTACCATCACTCGTTATAAGTCTATAAAAATAAGTACCCGATGCCAGCCCATTTAATGATACAGCTATTTCGTAATACCCGGCCTCCAGTTGCTCGTCTAAAATAGTTTTAACATGGCTGCCGAGAACATTGGAAACAACAATTTTTACATTCATTGCGGCTGGAACAGTGAGCGGAATAGTTGTCTGCCGTTGAAAAGGATTAGGATAATTATCTCCAATCGTAAGCTGATTGTTTGCAGCCAGAAATTCGACACTAATTGTTCCCAGCATAAAAACATCAGAAACTAATACCTCATATTCTACCGTTTCTGCCACACTATTCGAAACAGAAAATTTAGCGGTTCCTTGTTCATCTGTGCTGTTCTCAATAATTGATACTTCTGAGTTTCCACTCAGGGGGGTTAAAGATATGAGCTCACCTGAAATTGCTGAACCATCAGGGGTTTTTATCACTACCGTGATCTCATTTTCCTGTTCACCATTTGCGAGAACTCTTAATTGTGCAGAGCTGATTTTACTTCTCTCTCTATCTATACCTAATGTTGTAGCTGATATGCTGCCCGAAAAAGCACTTTCTCTTCTTTCTGTTAATGATTTTACCCGATAATAATATGTAGACCCCGGATTCAATCCGGTTATTCTCTTTTCAATGATATTCGTATCGTCTGTGGCCTCCTGTTGATTTACAACAGATTCAAAATTTTCATCGGCAGACACTTGTAACAGATAACTTTCTGCTCCTTCAGCTCTTTCCCAGGATGCCGTAAAACTGGTTGCTGCAATATCGCCTGGATTACGAGCCAAGGGCACATCAGGGAATAGAGACACTTCAGCAGAATCAGCAAAATTACCTGTAATTTCTCCCGATTTTGCTTTTACCCTATAATAATAAACCTTACCGGGGTTTAAATTTTCTACTAAATAACTTGTTACATTGCCAACTTCAAAATCCCGGAATCCACTCACAAAGGAATCAAAATTAGAATCCTTAGCTACATCCAGCAGGTATGAATCGGCATTAGGTACAAGCTCCCAGTTTGCTTCAAAACTTCTGGTATTCACATTGGTTGCAGCAAGAATCACAGGTGCCGGCGGTTTAAAGGTTAACGCCGGGTTGTCTTCCAGGGCAATAATTACACCTTCATTATCTGCAGTAGCACTTATATTTACGGTTTCTGCACGTTCATTTCTAAGCCTGAACCGGGCAGTTCCTTCACCATCTGTAATATTATTGATCACTTCCACATTTGGAGTTCCACCATCTATCACAAGTTCAACAACAACCCCGGAAAACCGATATCCATCACTATCCTTCACACTTACACTGACTTCACTAAAAGAACTCCCATCTGCATCAACATTGGTTTCTGAAAGTACTATACTCGATTCTTCAGGATCTATCACTGATATCCGGTACATCAATATTACATCTTCAGCGCCATCGGTTACATAAAATGACCGGCCATCGGGGCTTAGCGTCATATTTACAGGGCTAAATGCCTCTGAGATAATATTGTAAGCATTTGTAAATGCTGCTGATCGCAAATCATACGCATTGGCAACACTGAATTCCATAATATCTTTCCTGCCTGTATCTGTAAAAAAAACCTGATGCCCGTCGCTTGAAAATTGTGTCCCTCTTATTTCTACTTCCACACTCGAGATGTCGAGAACGTAATCAAGGCTAAGTGTTGATACATCCCAGGGAGTTGCAAGATTGAATTGAAAAACAGCCTGAAGCTCTCTATCATCGATATAGAGAACCCTTCCATCCGGCCGGAAATCTAAATCATGTCCACGTACCACGTAATCAATCAGATCCCCTCTGCCAGTTACCTGTGCAGTAGTAATATTCCAGGGTTCACTTAATGTGTATTCCCAAATTTCAGTTCTGTTCATGAGCCACATTTTCGTACCATCACCCTTTCTGAAATAAATACCATGTGGTGCACTTTCCCTGCCTTCTGTAGCTGTCAATTCATTCGAGACATCTAATTCGCGCAGATATTCAGCTGTGCTAATATCCCATGGTTCAGAAAGTTGATATTCCACAATATGCTGATCCTCACGGCCTACTACATAGAAACGCGTTCCATTTGATGAGATATCATTGGCTCTTGAGTTTAAAGAGACGGAATTAAGGGTTTTCCCGGTATGCCAGGCGTCTGACAGAATAAATGAATCCGCCTGTGAAAAAACAGGTATCGCAAGTGGCTGTAAATAACCATCCTGAAGAAGGCGTTCTCGAATTTGCTCCTTCCTTTCTATCTCTTCGCTAGATAGATCCTGCGCAGATAACTCTACATTGAATATTGAAATACTTGCCAATAAAGATGCAAGCAATACATAATAGAAACGTTTCATTTGTAATTTAAATCAAACCGGATGATAATTTTTGAAATGTAGCTCAACAAATTATTATTCACGAATAATTATATAGACCCATCAATTTTTTGTATCAAGAATTTTTCCTGAAAATAATACGATTAATGACCTTTTCTCTATTTCTATAAGAATTTCCATATTTTGCAGAGAGTTGAAAGAATAAGACGTTTCGTTTAATAAAGTATTGCAAATGTTTGACAGGGCGATCAGAGAGGTTTTGTTAGATGCACCTAAAATTATCAAAAACTCCAGCCTCAACCAACAAGAAAAAAAAGAGTTGATGGCAAAGGGTTTAAACCATTTTCAGGCGTTTTCAGTAATCCAGAAACAACATCTTCTATTCAGGTACGGAAAACTACTCTCATCTCTGAAAAAAAGAATGAACCGTTTTGGTTGTGAGAGATTTCTTGAAATAGGCTGTGGCACCGGTAACACCATACTCTTTTTAAAGAAAAAAGAGCTGGTTAAACAGATAACGGGAGTTGATATAAATCCAAACAGAATAAATATAGCAAAGAAGAGGCTTGATATTCATGGACTCAAAAATTGTGATTTTATTCATCGTGATTTCTTAAAATTCGAGCCAAAAAATTCATTTGATTTTATATATAGTTTGGCCGCATTCGAAGCATTTAAACCCAAGTCAAAATCTATAGAGAAATTGATCGATGTGGCCTCACCTCACTGCCAGATTGTATTGGATATGGCAAATCCCTGGTTTTTTAAACACAAGGCTAAATATATCAACAGAGAGGATATTATATTTATGGAGCAGTTTCTAAGAAAGAATAATTTTGAAGTAAAAACCGAATTTTACAGTTTTTTCTCTTCATTCGATCTTCTAAACTTAACAATAAAAGCAAAACAGCTGCATAAAACGATTCGGTTAATTGGAATCCGGGATTAATCTTTTCTGGCAAACCGCTTAGCCGTTAAACAATTGTATATATTCCCCGGATAGATACTCAATATTGTGATGCTTTTTTACATAGTAATACCCTTTTTGCCCCATCTCCTTTAACTTTTCATCTCCTGATTCAAACAGTTTAATGACACCATCCCTAATAGCCTCGGCAGATTCCGGTTTTACAATAATTCCACAACCAGACATTTCAACCGGATCTTTAATCAGGTTGTTGGAATCAAGAACAGGCTTTGAAGCAAGCATATAATCAAAATACTTGTTGGCTGAAACGCCATGCTTAAATAGAGGAGAATTATTTCTGCCAACAAAGCATACGTCAAAAAAACCCAAAATCGATGCTACCTGATTTTTCCGGATTTTATCAACGAAAGTAATATTTCCAAAATCTGCCGACATGCTCATTAATTCATCTTTCAGGTATCCGTCACCCACCACCACAAAATGAAATCGGGGATCATTTTGCAACAAACCGGCAGCTTCTACAAAATATTCAAGAGCATTTGCAAGGCCGATTGTGCCGGTGTAACCAATTACAAATTTATCTTTTGGAATAGAATCTGTAATTGATTTTTTAAGAGCTTCTTCTTCAATTACCTTCTCATCAAGCCCATTGGGTATATAAACAAATTTATTCCCCGCCTCTGCAACCTCTTCAAAATGTTCTGCTGCAAAAGGTAACAGTGACACGATATGATCAGCAACCTTGTAGCCAAATTTTTCAAACCAGCCTATAAACTTTACTGCAGGGTGTTTTTCTGATTTTTGCCCGAGGTGAATCAATGTAAGAGGCCATAAATCACGTATCTCAAAGATCAGTTTTTTTGCCTTATATTTTTTCTTCAATAAGTGCCCTGTTAGTATTGGAAAAATGGGCATCGATGAAACAATTATGATATCCGGTTTACCAAGGCTTTTTTGTGGTGCAAAGTAAGATTTAAAAGCAAAAACTATAAAACTCCAGAATCTTACAAATGATTTTGGATTGTACTTTGGTACTTTAACCCAGCAAAAACGAGTTCCCTCTACATCTTCAATGTTAAATTGTTTCGGCGTATCGCGTACTTCCCGAAACATGTGATTGTATCCACCTGAAATGATCGACACATTATGCCCCTTTTTCACCCAATATTTACTGAAGTAGAAGTGTCTCTCACCCCATCCCGATCTGTTTGTACCTGCGAATTGATTGATTACCCAAATATTCAATGACATTGTTCAGAAATTAACTTTTCGAAAGTGGCTTAGCCAATTAACTTTGCTACAATTTTATAGAGTAAAGCGCGCTTTCTATTTAGCGGGTTTGATTGATTTTTATAAAACAGATCCGAATACGTGTTGAATACTTTTTTACCGGTTATTTTATATAGTACGTTTAACTGTGTTATATGAACATCATGATAATGCGAAGAGGCTATATCATCTATTCTGCCGGTTTTTTTTAAACTATATTTCGACCAAAAACCCATGTCGTAATCAGGCAACTGATTTTCTACAAAATCAAAAGCCAGTTCAGCCATTTTTTTGAGTGACTCTTCTTCAAAGTATCGCGCAGCTTCCCAGCAGGCAATTGATGAAAAAATGTGTCCATTCAGAACTGAATAAGGGGGGTCGTAAAAGTATTCTTCAAATGAAACTGTACCATCCTCTCTGTGAAATGCCATACCTCCATCAGAGTAAGGCTTTACCAGCTCAGCTACCGCTGATTTTGCATATTTATCATATTTATTATCACCGGTAATTGTTGCTGCTCTCAATAGTGTTGAAATACCATGAGCCTGACTTAAACCAGACCTCCAGGGTTTATTTTGCCCACCGAAATAATCAAAATGGTACTCCCAAACAACTCCTGTATCAGTGATTACTGCCTCCCGAACAAACCAATCTGCAATTTTTAGAAACAGATCTAATTCAGCTTTACCCTGTTTCAAAATCCAGTTGTTATGGTATCCTAAAGCAATATGGCCTATAAACCAAGGGTTGTAATGTACCCCAAGGTTTGCATAATCAATCATTGGGATGCCATTCGAATCTGTAAGTAAATCAGGAGTTATATCTCCAGAAAAATTTATCGGGTATGGCCAGTTAACAGGAGTATTATCTGGATCAAATTTTGCCATTTTTGATGGCCCATTCCAGCTTTTAGTGATAGTCCCCTTTCTCAGAAAGTATATGTTTGTTAGATATTTGTAATAATCTATTCTTTTTAGATTCACTTACCTAAACACAAAATTATTAATCTTTTACTCAAAATCTATACGATGGATGTAGTGATCTCCTTCCGTTGCCATTGGTGTAAACCAAAAACTTTTGGAATTATACTGCTTATCACTAATCATCAAATGGCCATGCTGAAATAAATTTTTTGGCCATATATCTTTCTTAAATTCATGAATTATTTGCCAATCAGACCCATCTTTAGAATACCATAACTCAACGCAATCCTGCCTGTGTGCTTTATTAACGTCCACTACGGTTGAAAATATCATGCCATTTGTGTTTAATGCGCCATAAAATACTGTTCCGCCTATTTGTTGTAACCGTTCTTTCTTTTCTGTTTTACGGTTAACCCTATATATGTAATTTATTTCTTTTGGTGCATCAGTGGCGTAGTATACATAATCTCTGCTAAATAACAGAGGCACAACTCTGTCTTGCTGGCTGCCAGCGGCAATTTTTTTTAATTCATCCCCGGCAAAGTAGCCGATAAAACTTTCGGAGTTATCATCACCTGTAGTTACGAAAATATTATCACTAAACGGATCGTGGAACACCCCATGTACATGCCTGATATCTTTGAACTCCTTAAATACCTCAAAAGACTCTGAAGCATCTGTATACTTATAGATCGAAACAGGCTTTCTGTTCGTGTTGGTAACATATTCTCCATAATATACACTTTCCCGGTCAGAGCAGATAATTAAAGGCCTCTTTCCAGAAAGCGGCAAAACTTTCTCTACAGATTTTGTTTGCAAAGAAAGTATAAATATCCGTCCCAAGCCAAAAACAAATAAACGATTCTTCAAATGCACTATATGATAAATATAAAATCGAAATAACCGCCTCAGCTTTGCATTTGAAAGTGTTATCTGCTCTTTGATTGAACCTGCCAGGTCTATCAACTCTTTATAATTGTAGCCTCCGTCATCACTTGTAAATATTTTCCCTTTATATGACCTGATTAGAGACTTGCCCTCAGCAAAATGAATAAATCCTTTAAAATGGGTTCGGGTTATGGCAGTTCTCATTACGTTTTTTTTGAATCTATCCTGTCAACATCTTATTAACTTTTACTTAACCAATGCATTATTAAATGCTTTTAAATGAGCCTCAACCATATATTCAACTGTATAATGCTCTCTGCCCATATTAAATAGTTGCTTGCCTTTTGTTCGCAACTCATCAGGTTTATTTAAGATGTGATCAAAAAATAAATTTACCTCCGATTTTTGTTCAAAATCTAAGAAATACTGGCCTGCCTTCTTTGCAAGTTCTACCTCAGGCGCATGCTGCACATTGCTTCCAATAGCAATTGGCCTGCAATGGGTTGCCGCATTCATAACCAATAAACCCACATGACCGGGATTTATCACAAGGTTACTCCATTTAAAGTGTTCAGCCAGCTCTTCTCCATGCGCTGCAGGGTAAAGACTAATGTTTTGAGGTATCTCGGTGTCCATGAAGTAGTCAGCCATCTGAGGGCCTGCCAGTCTGATTTCAACATCCTCTCTGCTTTTCGCTATTTCAAAAAGCAGATCCAGCCGTTTTCGTGGTTGAGGCCGACCTACGAATAAGCAGTTAATTTTTCCATTCACAAAGTTAGGAAAATCTTTAAAATCATCTGCTGAATGCTGGCTGTTATGGAAGCTTAATGCATTGGCATGGGCGTTATCAAGCTTATTCACAATATTATCAGTATAGACTACGGCACCATCTGACAACTTGATAAGAAACCGCTTAAATGGATTGAGAATCTCAGACCTGCCAAAAATCGGACCCCACCAGAGCCACCGCTTATTTCCGAATTTAGACAGAAAAAAATCAATAATTCGTATCGGGTATCTGAAATTGAGGTTTACGCAAATGATGTCAGGATCAAAATTTTTGATTTGTTCTTGCAGATCAAAATTCCATCTGATTTTAAAACCTTTGTCTACTAACTCAATATAGGTGTACCCTTTTCTTTCAGGCGGTGGGTTGAGATTATCTTTTTCACAACAATGAGCGAGTACAACTAAGTCACACTTTTTGGAAAGTTTTCTCAAAAATAGCTCTCGATAATTCGGAGCAACATCTAAAACAAGTAATACACGCATTGCAAAATAATAATCCCGACAATGTTCATCCGGGCACCTTAAAAGATTTAGCCATGCCAAAGATGTTTCGATGGGAAAAATGTTTTAAACATCGGACACTAAAGCATAGCCATGTTTCATTATGAATGTCTTCAATCAAGCTATTCAAGTTTTTCAAAGACTCTTTTTGCTTGGTTAGCAGGCAGTTTTATTCTTTCCACAACAATTAGCAATACAATACCGAGTGCCATTAAAATTCTGCCTTCATAAATACTATTTGATTTAGAAAATTCGAATAGTAAAAATATATAACCCACCATCAATGGCAACCATAGCTTTCCGTTAAGTAAATTTTTCCTGAAAAGCTCTATCGTTCTAATAAGCGGATAAAAACAGACTACCAGTAAAATCATTAGTGCAATGATTCCACCGTCTACCATTGCCTCCAAAAAAAGATTATGAGGATACCAGCTTTCACGCCCATAAGACAAAAAGCCACTGCTCCGAAATCCATGACCAATTATCGGAGATTCTAAAAAGCTTGAAAAAGAATTCGTCCAAAGCTCTGCCCGACCCCCTCTAACTAATTCACCTCCAAAAAACAGACGCCTCATTTTATGGGCTGTTCTTTCTACCTGTAAAGCAGCAACAATTACAAAAATAATGGAGGCAAAACTAAAAATTCTCAGGCTTTTATTTTTAAACCACTCTTCAAGTGAATAACTTTTGGGGTTGTTTAAATAGAAGTAATAAATCAATATAAGTATACACAGACCAAAGGTTAAGATTAATGCTCCTCTGGCACCCCCAAATGCGAGGCCCAGAAGTAAAAACCCAATGATTGCAATCAATCGTTTTCTCTTCGTTTCGTCCAAAAACAGTAATTTCCCTACCGTAAAAATTGTACCCAATCCCATAAGTTGTGGCCTTACAAGGGTATCACTTAAGTTATAGCCACTAAAATTTCCTAAGCGGATATATTCACTAAATAGTGTAAGAGCTGCAAATATGGCAAAGAATATTACCCAGTTGATATAATAGACTGCTACTCTTTCATTAAGAGAACCTATTACTGCTGCTGCCGTAAGAATGATGAGAAAAATCCTGAGCATAGGGTCTCTTGTGGATACTTCAAATGGATTCCAAAAATTTGACGCTAATAAATAAACAAACAACAGCACTAGGAAATAGAAATGCGCCGCTATATTTTTTCGAACATAAAGTCTCCCTACATCGTAGTTTTTAATCACACTTAAAACAAAGATTGCCATGATGGGCAGTATAAGTGCAATACTTGGTATTGCAAATTGCGTTCTGAGCATTGGCGTTGCTGTCAGAAGCGCCAGCAAAAAACCCGCTAAATAATCTATATGTTTAAACTTCATCTTGTAAAGATATATCTACACGAAGGAAAATTATTAGCTTAAATATTTGATTTTATTCACAGCTTGCAGAGATCAGAGTGTTTTCGATTTTTTTCAGCTGATCGTTAAGCTGAAACGATTTTTTAACGGTTTTAAAACCTTTTTCCGCAATCTCTATTCTTAATTCGTTACTGTACAACAATTTTTCAACTTCCTTTTTTAATGATTGTCCCGAATTGGGTTTAGCTAATAAACCATTCTTTCCATTCAATATTTCATCAGGGCCAGACTCACAGTTTGCTGCAACAACGGGCAAGCCTAAAGCCATTGCTTCCAGCAAAACATTTGGAAAACCTTCGCTTCTGGATGGCAAAACAAAAATATCTGCCATTTTCATAAATGGGAACGGATTTTTCTGTTCACCCTCAAAATGTATAAGGCTCGATATGCCAAATTTTTTTGCCATGTTAATATACGCCGATTTTTCTTCTCCATCACCTACAACAATGAGTTCAACTGTTCTGCCATTTTGCTTCATTTTGTGTATTACTTCCAGAAGAAGATCGAGCCCTTTTCTGTGAATTAGGCGCCCCACAAAAACTAATTTTGGATTTTTGGTACCGAAAACTTCATTTGGTAAATCTTCTGCATTTTCAGCTTTCCCTTTCACCCAGTCTATATCTATGCCATTATGTATAACGCTGATTTTGCCGCTATCTGTTTTTAGCCATTTAATACAATTCTGCTTTGCTTTTTCAGACACTGAGATAATCGCAGAACACTTATCTAATGTTCTTCTGTGAATCATTTTTTTCAAGAACGAATGACCGGATAAGTTTATCGAGCCAGACAAAATGAGCACTGATGGAATCTTTAATTTACGCGCTGACCTTTCCGTGACCATATTTACCGACCATGCCCTGCTTAGAACAACATCTGTCCTTAATTCAGACAACTTATTTGCAAGGAGATTGGTGTTCTTAAATAAATACGAATTCCTGTTAGTGGAATTCAGATATTCTACGGGAACCTCAAAAAGATCCTGAAACGTGTTGTTTCTCTCAATACTGATAACAGTTACTGTATGCCCTTTTTCTTTAAGAAAATTAGCTATATAACTTGCCTGTCTTTCCGTACCTCCGGCTTTCAAATATGGTAAAACAATTGCAATATTCATGGGCTGCCCTGTAAAGTTTCTCTGATCTGATTTCTCCATATATGCATGATCTTTTCTTCAGAATACGCCTCACGGACTGTAACAGCATGTTTGCTTAGCCTTTTTCTGAGTGTATCATCGTGCATTAAACAAAGAATTTGTTCAGCTAACGAAGCCGTATCACCTTCAGGAACAAGAATTCCACTCTTACCATCTTTAATTAATTCAGCCGGCCCGGTTTTACAGTCAAAAGAGACACAAGCACAACCCGAAGCCATGGCCTCGAGCAGAACATTTGGAAAACCCTCATACCTCGAACTCAATACAAATATTTCAGCCCGTTCATACCAGTCATCAACATTACCGGCTCTTCCCGGTAATAAAACTTTGCCTGTTAAACCATTCAGGGCTATAAAGTCATTGTAGATCTTTGTTAATTCATCTGTGTATTTCTCATCACCCAATAATACCAGTTTCCAATTGAGGCTCTCCTTCATAACAATTTTCATAGATTCAAGTAACAGGTCAAAACCCTTTTGATGTTTAAATGTACCTGCTGCTAAAATAATGCGATCATCTTCATTGAGCACCCTGTCCGGTTTGATGATTGGTGGTAACTTCGGTAATGGCCAGGTTATAGAATTTGGAATTACCTGTACTGCCTCTGCTTTTGTGTTTACTCTAATCCAATCTGCAATTAATTTAGTTTGTACAATATGTAAATCGGCAAATCGATAAACATATTTTCTCAATGTTTCCCACATGCCATGATTTTCACGATAAGGTGGGTAATTTCTTTCTGATACGATCACTTTGATCTTCATGAACATTGAAGCGAGCAGAGCGATAACTGCGTAACGGGTCATGAATGCAATAACCAGATCCGGCTTTTCAACTTTAAGAACAGAACGAAATTTGGCTACTCTTTTAATATTAGATATAAACTTGATCAATCCGGCCGTTTCTCCGGCCTCATCCATCGCAACACGTTTAACGGCCTCCTCAAGCGTATAGAAATCACGATTTTTGCTGTCCAGCGTAACCAGTGTTACGTCGAATGTTTCGTCCTTCGATAAATAACCGGCAAGAGTTGCTGCAACTCTCTCTGCACCACCACCGGTGAGTGATCCTAAAAAAATTAATAGTGATTTCTTGTCTTCAGGCGATATTTGCATGAATCAGTTTTTTGAAAAATACTTACTCAACATTATTTACTACCAATTTTTGATACTTTTGCACCAAGTTTAGATAAGAAACTACCCGCATAACTTGATAAGGTTGAGAGAACACCTTTTTGTCTGAGAGATTCTTTTATGCCATCTATTCGATTAGAGGGTACATCCTTGTACATTACATTAATGAAATTCACCTCTTCTTTCTCAACTGAGTAAATCTCTAAAACTTTTTGAATGTCTATTGATTCAGGCATATCAGATTTTTCATTGATTTTCATCTGACTCAATGCGGCCGCTGCTTCTTTGCTGTACTCACGATAGTCAATCATACCTTCCATGTTTAACGATATACTATCATAAATGCCTTTTAGAATAACCCTGTAATCCTCATCAGCCTGCTGATACCGTACTACCTGTTCTAAAATTTCCGGCAACTTTGAGAGATGCTTAACCGCATGTACACAAGCTTTTCTATAGATATCTCTGTGGTACTGCTCAAAATCATGCAGGGCAATTACCGGAGACATATATCTTGACGGATACCCCTCTGAACCCATTCGATTTATGATGTTTGATTCCGGCCGAATATGATCTTTCAATGATTGCGAAATAGTAAGTGCCTTTTTCAGGTGCTCAACACGATATAGCCTTGGCCCTCCCTTCCGGGAATCGCCAAATATTTTATCCAGTATTTTTGCCTGAATCTGCAGATAGTTAGCAGGTATCTTTTCAGCTTCAGTCAAAAATTTTTGAAGCGTATCAGGTAGTAAAATCATATCAGCATCAAGTGTCAAAAGCCACTTTGCATCTGATTCGATTGCAATAGTAAAACACATTTCCAGTGCTTTTTTGAATGGGGCTTCTTTTACGATATGAATTTGTTCCTGCCCTATTCCCTCACTAACAATTGACCGAATACAAGCCACTTCTGTTCTTTCGCCGGCCGACCGTACAGTAACTATAAGAGAATTGTACTCATTTTTTAGGTTCATTATTAGTAATTTCGAGCTATAAATTCTTTAGTAATATTTTTTCAACTATTAATTGCATTTGTGATACTCATTAAAAAAGTTCTCCATATAGTTTTACAACATGTTCGTCAATATTTTGAAGATTTTTTCTATAAATTTCTCTTGCATAAATGACTTTTTCGTGGTGTTCTTTTGGATTTGTAAACATATGATCAATTTTCTCAATTAGATCTGAACCATCCCATTTTATTGGAATATAAGTTTCATTCGGATAATAAATATTAGGGAAAGTTTTCATATGGGACATGTCAGGCTTAATTAAAATCGAACCATTTAAAACACATTCGAAATCTCTTACACAAACTTCACCAAAACCAAAAGGACTTAAAGTAGCTAAAACAGATTGTAATTCTTTTTCATATAAATCAGGAGATATTATTCCTGTTTTAAAGCGACTGTCATTTATAACTAAATTTTCAAATATTTTTCTTTGATAACCTATGGTTTTGGGTAAATTTTTATGTCGAAACCTTGAACTTATAGCAAGTTCTTTAGAACTAAAATTAACTTTACTACTGAGCTTTTTTATAATTTTTTCATGATTTTCAACAAAAAAAGGTTTCATATTTTTGAAAATATTTCCCCTTGCTAACAAATAACCATAGATTCTTTTTAGAGACCTTGGTGGCGGCTTGGGATAAAATCCATACCCCAGATTAAATGCAAGCTTAAGTTTATCCAATGATTTGGCATTTAAAATTGGTTGTCTGATCTTTTCCTTACTATCTTTAATACCGAACTTAGTATGATAAAAATCTGAAAATATCTGTCTTCCATATATTTTTTTGTGATATGTTTCATGATTTATCAAAAGTTTTGCCTTAAAATAAATATCTATACTATCAATAATTTCAAAATGAGTACTATCAGCTCCTGCACTATCATCTAAAAATATAACATTATCAAACCTAGTCTTTATTTCATTAATTGTACCTTGTACAAATTCTAGATTATTAAATTTTCCCTTAAAAATTCTAGTAAATAATATATTTTTTCCTGTAATCTTTTTAAATTTTTTAGAATTAAAATGAACAAATTCCACACTATTAGATGCAGTCTTAGACACTATAAATGGATAAAGTGTATAGTATAACTCTAAAATTGAATTGGTATGCACTATGTAGAGCTTTTTATTCATGCCTATACTTTATTTAGATTATTTTATTATATTTTTTAACCTAGTTCTTTTAAATTGAACAAAACCTGTATAATTTTCACTACAAATAATTTTTAATGTTAAAATA
>REDS01000097.1 GCA_007693395.1 Balneolaceae bacterium
CTATCACTTCATCATCTTTCAATAGTTCAAGTGCTGCTTTTTTGGCATTCTCTTTAAACAGGTCCCTCAGTTTTTCATACTCTTCTATCTCTAATCCTAATAATCCCGATAATGATTCTGTATTTTTAATTCCGGGGAGTAGCGGATAACTCTTCTCAAGATTTAAAAACTGAAACAGATACTTCTCTAAAGCTTCTTTCTCTTTTTCTGATGCTTTATGATTACTCATGCGTTTTGCAATAATTTGTTCACAAGTTTTGGCAAGCCAACTGCTGCCGTTTCTTTAATATGGATCCAGGGTTCAGGTAGATGCATTTCTGTTGATGAAGGATCTATGATATATTTTTCAGCACGATCTTTCACATAATGAACCAGACTTGCTGCCGGATATACTGCGAGCGATGTGCCAACTACGATAAAAATATCGGCTGATTCAGTGATTTCTGCTGCTTTTTCAATCATAGGAACAGCTTCGCCAAACCATACAACATTTGGTCTCAATTGAGTACCACCGTCTGCAAGATCTCCGATTTCTATCGGCTTTTCAGCAATATCTATGATTAGGTCAGGATCTGTTTCACTTCGGGCTTCACGCAACATACCATGCAAATGAACAACATCCGATGAACCGGCTCTTTCATGCAGATCATCTACGTTTTGAGTGATTACAGATACCTTATACGATCTTTCCAGCTTTTTAAGTGCAAGATGTGCATCATTAGGGCTTGCAAGTGCAGCTTGTTTTCTTCTTAAATTGTAGAATTCAAGTACTCTCTTTTTATCCCTGTACCATCCTTCAATTGTGGCCACATCATTTATATCATAGCCTTCCCACAAACCACCAGAGTCCCGGAATGTAGCAAGGCCGGATTCTGCACTTATACCGGCTCCGCTTAATACAACAATATGTTTCAAATCGAATGTTTAAACTTTTACGAATTGCAGCCAGGAGCTGGAATCAGAATAATCATCAAGTACATTTGCCTCTTCATTTTCTGTATAGGAGGCAATAATGGACTTAATTTCTGCTCTGGCAATTTTCATGCTATTTGAAATCATCTCAGAATTGAAACCACTCTCACCTAATTTTATGGTCATGTCAAGAGTTACAATACGACCAAGAGCTTTACCCAGCTCAACTAATTTTCTTTGTGCCATCTTTGTGTCCGCATCAAAATTAAGTGATTCTTTAAAATAATCAGCAGAATTTTCTGTAAGAGAATAGTTCTTCAAAAACTTATAAAGGTTTGTCTCTTTCGACTTTCTCATCATTTTCAACACCGATTCAGATATCTGCTGATAGAGAATATCATTCGAACCCTCAAATATTTGAAATGGCCTGCTGTCAACCATCGCCCGTCCGGCGATATGATCGAGCCTGTACCCTTTTGCACCAACCAATTGAAGAAGTGACTGAGAAGCCTCATGCATATAATCTGTTACAACAGATTTAATTGAGTTAGCAGCAACATCCATCCTTGAGGTATCTTGCTGAAGCGGCACATTTGTACTTGTAAAATAACTCATTGCCGAGCTTGCCGTAAAATAGGATTGTAATGCAGCTAAGCGTTCTTTTACCTGGTCGTAATTAAACAGGCTTGTACCACCTACAAATCTCTCTTTACAGTGAGTTAAAGCTTCATCTAACATCCGTTTTAAATGCCCTGTGCTCATGCCGGGAAATTGTAATCGGCTTCTGTGTAAGATGTCAAGCATCATCGTTATTCCTGTACCCCGTGGTTGCAGCCTATACTCTTCAGGTACTTGAATTTTTAACTCATTTCGCCCATAGGGTAACATGTACAATCCAAGGTTTTTATAATATTCAAGAACCTCAATTCCTCCTTTAGAGCTGTCATGAACAAAAAATCCTATATCTCTTCCCAAATCTCCATTATCATCGTATCCTCGTGCAGTTATCAACCAGAAATCCGCCCAACCTGTTAAACCAGCCCAATGCTTTAAACCCTCAATTGAGTAAGATCTGCTATCAGAATTATACTGAAATCCGGTTTGCATTTTCAATGCATCTGAACCAAAATCCGGTTCAGTAATCATCAAGCCACCCATATTTTTCTTTTCAATGAATTTTCCAAAAACATCTGTTTTTGCTTCATCACTGCCATAATTTGCAAGTGGCTGTAAAAATAGTGCCCCATTAATGCCCATCATTAAAGAGAGGGGAAGGGATTGGTATGATGATGCCTCAAGCATAGATAATGCCTCGCTTGTAACAGCACCTCTGCCATTATACTCTTTAGGAATAAAAGTAGATAGGGGATTGCACTCTAACACCTCTCGCATTATATAAGGGGGAATACCGCGATTGGTCAATAATTCATCTTCATCATTTCGCTCTGTAAAAAGTTCATTGAGCTTGTTTGTATAAGTATCGATGAAAGACTTGATATCTTTTTTGATGTTGAGTGATTTGGTAATATCTAAATTCAAAATTGTCTGCCGTTATTTTAAAGGAATTGATGTTCTAATATAACGATTACCGAGAATTTATTCATTCCTTCTATTTTCAATTTTTTTTGAAAGATCTGACACACTATTATTTCCCAAATAGCAACACTGATTATAGCATGATTACCCGCCCGTGAAATTTACTGCCATTTTTTACCACATATCTCACCTTAGACTATAGGGTTCTAAAATCAAAAAATAAGCAACTTACATCTTGATTATTTAATTTTTATGGTTCTACAGGAAAGTTTGTGGGTAAAACAATGTACATATATTTTTCAACGAAAAAAGAATGAGTCAGATCTCTGAATTATTTGAACATGTGTTAAACTTTGGCCCCGATTGGCAAGTAACCAACGTAGAAGTGGATGATGCCTCGGCCCGGGTTGATGTCCACGTAGAATTTACCGGCTTTAAAGCACCGTGTCCAGACACTGGGCAGTTGCTACCCATATACGATCATCGCGAGCAACGCCAGTGGCGCCATTTAAACATGATGCAGTATCAAACCTGGATTGTGTGCAGTCTGCCGGAAATACAACAAAATGGGATGTGAAAGAAATTGCATTTAATGATGCAATGGTAACCTATACACAAAATAATAATCAAAAGAGGTAAGCTATGAATCATACTATTAAAAACCTTCTAGCGCTGGTGTTGTTTATATTCAGCCTTACATTCTTGTTTGCAGCTACATCCATGCAGATAACGCTCATTTATTATTAGAAAGTGGAAATTGCCACCATTGTGGATCTATTAGTGCTTGTAGGGATGGTGGCCAGGCTTATGGATGGACAGGATGTGATTACTTTCCCGGAAGTGCACCGCCTTATAATTGTGCAGTACATGGTTCGAGCGATTGCACTGGTACAGATCCTGGTGTGGAAGGCTAAATCTAACATTCTAAAGGAAGGTGAGAATTCATCTCCCATTTTTTAACACAGCTATATTATGAAAATATTAATTTTTTTGTCTTTTTTATTTTCCTTTATAGTACTTCACCATGATTTATTTGGACAAGAGTTTGTACTTGATTTCAGGCAAACTCTTGTCATAGGTGATACGGATCAAGATTCACTGGAATATTTATTC
>REDS01000059.1 GCA_007693395.1 Balneolaceae bacterium
CGATCACTACGTTTGCTGCATCAACCTATTTTCTGATTGACCGGATTTTGGATTAGATTATTTAATTTTTGTTGGGTTGTTGTGATATTCTCTTGTAAATAAATGAAATTTCATAACTTAAGATGAATAGTATTGGCTGTATTTTGTTTCATTTTTTAGTAAGATGCCTTCAACTGCGTTGGATGCTGCATAGTTTATAAATTTTAAATCAGGGCAATTTCAAACGGACGAATACTATCGAAGAAATCCTCCCTTTTTCGCAATCACTCAGGGACTTAATATAATATAGAGTGTTTTTTCACTATTAGGGGCTAAGTAAATATCATGAACAAAAAAGATCAAAAGAATTTTGCACTTACGGGTCTTGCCGGCTATATAGCACCACGCCATCTGCAGGCTATTAAAGATACCGGTAACCGGCTCGTTGCAGCGGTTGACCCGCACGATTCTGTAGGAATCATTGACAGTTACTTTCCAGATGCCAGTTTTTTTACTGAATTTGTACGGTTTGACCGACATCTTGAAAAAATCAGAAGAGACAGAAACGGAGATGCAATTGATTATTTAACCATCTGCTCACCCAATAATCTTCACGATGCCCATGTACGGCTGGCGATGAGGGTGGAGGCGGATGCGATCTGCGAAAAGCCTTTGGTTCTCAATCCATGGAACCTGGATATTTTACAGGAACTGGAGCATGAGTTTAACCAGCGTGTCTGGACAATTCTTCAGCTTCGGGTTCACCCATCACTCCTGGAACTGAAGAAGAAGCTCTCTCAATCTAAACAGGATAAAAAGCATAAAGTACGGCTCACCTATATTACATCGCGCGGGTTGTGGTATCACTACTCCTGGAAAGGGGATGAGCAGAAGTCGGGCGGAATTGCCACCAATATCGGGATCCACTTTTTTGATATGTTATTCTGGCTGTTTGGGAAAAATGAACTTTCTGAGGTTCATATTAGTGAAAAAAACCGAATGGGCGGATTTCTTGAATTACCCAATGCAGATGTAGAGTGGTACCTCTCTCTTGAAGAACAGGATTTGCCTCAAAAGATAGAAAATGGTGCAAGAACTCACCGTTCTATAACTGTGGATGGAGATGAGATTGAATTCAGCGGTGGTTTTCGGGACCTCCACACAAAAGTGTACGAAGAAACATTGAATGGTAATGGTTTCGGTATTGATGAAAGCCGACCCTCCATTGAGCTTGTGTATAATCTGAGAAATGCACCAGTAACGGATAATCCCAAGGGATTGATGCATCCATCTGTTCGTGCAATTCTGAACAAATAGGAATCCTTCGATATGCCGCGAATAATTGATTTAGAAGGGGTGATGATCCATGAAAGTGCCTATGTGGATGGGCCTGTTTCGATAGGAAAGGGGACAAAAATCTGGCATTTCTCCCATATTTCAGCAAACTGTGAGATAGGTGAATCGTGTGTATTTGGGCAAAATGTTTTTGTGGCCGGAAATGTAAAAACAGGCAGCCGGGTTAAGGTTCAGAATAATGTTTCGATCTATACCGGCTGTGAACTGGAAGATGAAGTTTTTCTCGGCCCCTCATGTGTGCTTACCAATGTAACCAACCCCCGAAGCCAGGTGAACAGGCAGTCACTCTATGAAAACACACTATTCAGGCGTGGAGCGACCATTGGTGCAAACGCAACCATTGTGTGTGGAATTACGATCGGCCGATACGCTTTTGTAGGAGCAGGAAGTGTAGTTACAAAAGATGTTCCTGATTACGCCCTGATGGTTGGAAATCCTGCCCGCCAAAAAGGGTGGATGAGCCGCCATGGCCATGTGCTGAAAAATCCCGATCAGAATGGTGTGATGAAATGCCCCGAGTCCGGTTTCCGGTATGAGCTGAAGGATGATATGTTGCGATGCCTGGATATTGATGAGGATGCTTCCCTGCCGGATGAACTGAGCCACGGAGTAAAAACGTATGATGAGTTTAAAGAAAAAAGCTGAGGTTAAGGTTTAGGGGAATTTGGAATTAATGAACTGGCCAAAAAGCGAAATATTGATCATTGTAAATAGAATATGGACGTAAAATGGCAAACGTAAGGGCATAGTTGGTCAAAAGTCCTGAAACCCAAGAAACAATCGTCCCTCAACCTCAACCTGAACCTAAATCTCAGCCTCAAACAATGCTTTTCATCCCCATCCTGAATCTTGAACCGGAAATTGAACTGCTGCGTGAAGATCTGGAACGTGCATACAAAGAAGTACTTGGTCACGGCCGGTTTATCATGGGTCCGGAAGTGTCTGCTTTTGAACAACAGGTGGCTGATTACATAGGTGTGAAACACGCCATAGGGGTTAATTCCGGAACTGATGCTTTGGTTATTGCTCTGCGGGCAGCGGGAATTGGCGAGGGAGATGAAGTCATAACCACATCGTTTACTTTTTTTGCGACTACTGAATCGATTGACATGGTAGGGGCGGTACCCGTTTTTGCGGATATCAATCCCGATTCATTCAATCTTGATCCCGCAAGTATTGAACACGTAATAACTGATCGTAGCAAAGCCATTATGCCGGTTCATCTCTATGGACGTCCGGCCGCCATGGCACAGATCATGAAGATTGCGGAGAAATACAACCTGAAGGTGGTTGAAGATTGTGCACAATCCTTTGGTGCAGTTTACGAACAGCACTGTATTGAATGCAATGGAGAGTGTGAACCTTCTGCACACAAAAGCCTGAAAACCGGCGCAATTGGAGATGCAGGAGCATTCTCTTTTTTTCCATCAAAAAACCTGGGAGGATTTGGCGATGGCGGAATGATTACTACAAACAGTGATGAGCTCGCTGAACTCTGCCGAAAACTGCGGGCACACGGCTCCATCAAGAAATACCGAAACGAACTGATGGGTTACAACTCCCGCCTTGATACCCTTCAGGCGGCCCTTCTGTCAGTTAAGCTGCCCCATATAGATCGATTTAACGAAAACCGAAGAAAAGCAGCACACAGATATACCGAAGTTTTCTCCGGATTGAACACGATTATTCCGCCATCTTTACCCGATCACGGGCATGTTTACCATCAATATACCATAAGGGTACTCGATGGAAAACGAGATGAACTGGCGGATTATCTGAAGGAAAACCAGATTGGCAGTATGATCTACTACCCCATTCCTTGTCATAAACTCCCGGTGTATGAAGGCAGGTTTGACGGCCTGGCCCTGCCGGTTACCAACATGCTCACCGAGGAAGTACTAAGTCTCCCGATTGGACCCTTTTTAGATGAAAAAGATCAGGAGCAGGTTATCAGAGCGGTTATAGATTTTTCCTGAGCATTCGGAAATATCGCAATCATCCCCAAAAAACAGCTCCAAAGGAGCGCCGGCAATACCATCGTGCAGCGCGTGATGCTGATAGAGCTCCTCAACGCAGTCAGCCCCAACGCGGGCGGCAGTCCTCTCCTGGCAGTAGTTATGCATCGGGGTTCGGTCACGAGCGAGACGCTCGCGCCAGCAAGGATCTGGCAAGGATCAAAATTTTGGCCAAGTCGTTCAGCTGCTGAAAATA
>REDS01000019.1 GCA_007693395.1 Balneolaceae bacterium
TTTTTGGGCAGAGAGATCCCGGATATTTACATCAAACAACTGCAAGAGTAAATGGGCAAAAAAAACCCTTCACTGGCGGTGATTGGAGCAGGTGCTGCAGGCTATTTTACTGCTGTAAACGCTGCTCGGCTGATGAATGGAAAAGCCCGGATTGTACTCTTTGAAAAGGGAAGGGAAGTTCTCTCAAAAGTTCGGATTTCCGGTGGCGGACGCTGCAATGTTACCCATCAATGTTTTGATGCGGAGCGTTTATCAGAGGCCTATCCTCGCGGTAGACGAATGCTTCGATGGAGCTTCGAGCAGTTTGGTGCTACAGATACGGTAACGTGGTTTGAAGAGAGAGGGGTGAAACTGAAGGCCGAAGAAGACGGGCGAATGTTTCCTGTTACCGACAGCTCTGAAACCATCATTCAATGCCTCACCACCGAAGCTGAAAAGCATGGAGTTACAGTTCAAACAAAAACATCCATTCAGAAAATTGAGCCGTTGCAAAATGGAGCTTTTAAGTTGATAGCAAATAAGGGAAAGAGCTACAATTTCGATAAAATCGTTGTGGCTACAGGAGGGTATAACAGAGAAAAAGCGTATGAATGGCTGAAAGACTTAGGGCACTCCATCAACAAGCCGGTTCCTTCTCTGTTTACATTTAATTTCAGGGAGAAGATTTTTAGTGATCTTGCCGGCATCTCTGCAGATCCTGTTCAGGTCAAAATTTTGGATGCTCAGTTTCGCGAAACAGGTCCGCTTTTGATAACTCACTGGGGGCTAAGCGGACCGGCAGTATTGAAGCTATCGGCGTGGGCAGCAAGGGAGCTTAATGAGCGGGAGTATCGGTTTGATATCGAAGTAAACTGGTTACATCCGCTGAATGAGCATCAGGTGAGAGAAAAACTGGTTTCTGCTAGGAAGAATTACAATCGGAAATTGGTCACAAATCAGGTTGAATTTCCAATCCCTTCAAGATTGTGGGCCAGGTTTATCGAGCTGGCCGGAATAAGCCCGAAAAAAAACTGGGCTGATGTTTCAAATAAGGAGCTGCATCAACTAACAAATGTTTTGAGTAGCGGCCGATACAGTATCCAGGGGAAGACCACATTTAAAGAGGAATTCGTAACCTGTGGCGGAATTCCGCTGAATGAAATTGATCCGGATACACTTGAAAGTAAAATTTTTCCCGGCCTCTATTTTGTAGGTGAGGTGCTTGACATTGATGGTGTTACCGGCGGATTTAATTTCCAGGCAGCCTGGACGAACGGATGGCTGGCTGCAAATGCAATAGCCGGTTCATAAAACTGTGGCACTCCTTGCACGATTTCGTTGTTGTACTGTTCGGAATCAGAGCAAAAAGTAATTCAGGCTGACCCAAATGACAGATCAACCAAATCAAAATTTGAATGAAGGGCACATCCCTTCGTACGATCTGGATGCTTATGAACCCAACCGAATTGCAGAGAAAGTACTGCGCGTAGGGATAAAAAAAACCAACTACCCGGCTTATAAAACCATCACACTTGGTTTCATGGGAGGTGTTTTTATCTCATTTGGAGCACTTTATGAGCTCTATATCTATTCCCACCCGGATATCGGTGCCGGAACCGCAGCTGTGGTAGCTCCGTTTTTTTATGCAGTGGGCTACATTATGGCGTTCATATCCGGGGCTGAGGTATTTACAACGAATAATCTGTCTGCCATGGGCTGGGCGTCAGGCAAACTAACACTGCTCGAAATCTCGAAAAACTGGTCTGTTGTACTGATAGCTAATATCACCGGTGCCATGTTTGTAGTTTCTATGTTCTATTTCTCCGGCCTCGTATTTCAGTTTGATAACGCCTTTGTGGATACAGCGAAAAGTTTATCAGCTCAGAAATTGTCGTTCAATCCACTAGAAACTACCGTAATTGGGATATTCGGCAACATGTTTATCTGTGCCGGACTCTGGCTTGCAATGGCGGGGAGAACGGTAACGGATAAATTTATCGCTCTTCTGGTTCCTGTAGCAGCCGTACCTGCATTGAACTTTCAGCACAGTACAGGCAGCATGTTTCAGTTTTTTCTGGCGCTGGTAACCGAAACTGAAGCAGTAGATCTCGAATTACCCTCAGAAATTACATTTCTTTCGGTCACAAGTAACCTGTTTTTCGTCTCACTGGGCAACGTAATCGGAGGAGGGCTTTTTATTGCAATAATCTACTATTTCGTCTTTATCCGTGAAACCCGTTTAGATGAACGATCTGAAAATAACGATTAATGGCAATGCTGATGTGCATCTGACCAAACTGTACCCGGCGGGCAATTTTGTGATGGATTACTGCTGTTCAATGAAATTGCCACGAAAATGAGCCCGAGCACAACGGCTGCGATAATTCCGATCATCCCAAGTTTTGATTTCGTACCTGCACTGTCTTTATCGTGGCAGCAGTTTTTGTACTTTTTACCGCTTCCGCAGTGGCAAGGATCGTTTCGCTTAAGCTTTTCTGACATATTGGGGGTGGCTTGGTATAAATTTGATTCCTATCTCTTACAGATCTCCAACATAAGAATTTGCAGAATAACCGGCACCACTTAATCCCGGCAAAATACTACTCGGATGATCTGCTTTGGCTAAAAAGCCAGTCAAGTACATACCTGTCTCCGTACGCCGGTATCCAGGAGAAGTGGTCCATATCGGGGTATTCAGTGTAGCCGGGGAGCCCACCGGCATCGCGGATGGCATTAATCATATCACGCGAAAGTTCAGGCGGAACAACATTGTCCAAGGCACCGTGAAAATTCCATATGGGCAGTTTTGTTAACAGGTGTGCCTTTGCAGGATCGCCGCCTCCACAAATGGGCATCGCAGCGGCAAACAGATCGGGGTGGCGGGTGATGAGATCCCAGGTGCCAAACCCGCCCATTGAAAGGCCGGTAATGTAGAGCCTGTTTTCATCAACCGGGTATTCCTGAACTGTTTTATTGAGTAGTTCGTAAGCAAGGCCAAGTGGCTTTGAGGGTTCGTCCATCAGGCCGGCACCTTCCTCCCGCCAGTTCAGGTTCGCCCAGAATGATTGATCGGGGGCTTGTGGTGCGATGACAATAGCCGGATGTTCATTTCTGAACTCTTCATCCGCAAAGGCATCCAATCCCCATGTCAGCTGAGCGGTGTTATCACTTCCGCGTTCACCTGCACCGTGAAGAAATAGTACGAGCGGATACTCTTTACCCTCCTCAAATTCAGGTGGCAGCATCATACGGTAGCGAAGGGTATCTCCATCATCAGAAATGTACTCTTTCGGTTGATAGAGCTCTTCAAGGTCTGTTTGTGCCTGTAAAGGCTGAAGGCCAATCAGCAGAAAAAAAAGAATCGGTGAAAGAACGGTAAGAAATATTTTCATGATGAATAATTTAGTGCGCACAGATTGAAATATTCAAAGATGTAATAATCTACAGAAACTTACTCGCAAGATTGGCAAGCTCTGATCGCTCACCTTTTTCCAGGCTCACGTGTGCATATACATCGTTGTTGTTCATGCGGTCAACCAGGTAAGAGAGTCCGTTGCTTTGCGC
>REDS01000052.1 GCA_007693395.1 Balneolaceae bacterium
CGGGTGCACCCATGTTTGAGATAAGCTGTCTGTCACCGAACTGAAGGTCACCACTTGAAAGAGACTCAAGTACAGTATTATAGGTTGCGAATGTTAAGCCTGTAGTCCAGTTTGCATCCGGAGTTTGCAATGCCTGATAACTTAGGGCAAGTTCTACACCTTTGTTTGAAATCTCACCGATATTCACCCACTGTAATGGGAAAAGATTTGGTGGAACCGGAACACCGAATTCGAGAAGAAGATCTTCTGTACGGCTGGTGTAGTATTCAACTGACCCTGAGAGTCTGTCATTAAAGAAAGCAAAATCAACACCTACGTTAAGCTCTTTCTTTACTTCCCATTTCAGATCTGGGTTTGGGTTGCTTACAGGACCAAGTGAAGGTACAAACTGACCGTCTACAAGGAAGCTGGCACCGGGACCGAATCTAAGAAGTGAGATACCATCAAATGGCGCATTCTGACCGGTTTGACCATAGCTAATACGGAATTTGAATTCATCTGCTCTTGGAATGTTGATGAGATTTGTTAACTCAGCTCCACCACTAACAGCGAAGAAATTACCCCATTTGTTACCGTCACCAAATCTGGTGGATCCTTCTCGGCGAAGGGTACCGGAGAGGAAGTAGGTATTATCGAACGTGAAGTTCACTCGTCCAAAAAATGCAATAAGTTTACTCTCATTTTTGAAGCTGGCTATAGTACCAAGTCCTCGGTTAAATTCGCGTGATGCCCCAATATTGTTGTAGAGGAAGCTATCAGTTACGAAGTCACCGCCTTCAACAAACTGGCCTTTACTTTCAAATTCCTGGTAAGAGTATCCGGCTACAGACTCAACACGCATCCAGTCAAATGTGTTACGATAATTGAATGTAGTTTCAAAAAGCTGGTTACTGTTATTTACCATTTCTCTTCTGGCGAGTCCGTTACGGCCTGCACCACGGAAACGAAGCTGGCTGTTGTAATATTCACCCTGGAAAAAGTCTTCATTTTCCTGAGAATAGAATACAGCTCCTGAAAGACCATCAATAAGATCGGAGAAATCGTACTCACCACGGAGGCCAATTACATATCTGCTTTGCTCCTGATCCCAGGTTGTCCACTCATTTATTTGCAGCGGATTGAAGTTATCAAATCCTGAGCCGGGATTATCAAGAGGTGCAGTAGGATTGAATGTGGCAGCATAACGGAAAACCTCACCAAGACCAATTTGATTTTCTCTGTTGGTTACAGAGAGATTGGCATTCAGGGTAAGCCTGTCGTTCATTGCACGGTGATTCATGTTTAAACGTGCATTAAGCTGCTGATTACCGGTTCCCTTTTGGATACCCTGTACATCTCTGAAGTTACCGGATACACGGTAGTTGGTAGTACCAGTACCGCCTGAAACCGCTAAACTGTGAGACTGTGTGTAAGCTGTTTGAGTTACTTCTTCCCACCAGTTCGTAGAAGCACCAAGATCGTTGATTGTGATGCCTCTGCTTGTAAGATCTCTGTACTCATCTGGCGTAAGTGTTTCATAACGATTAGCTACAAAAGATGTAGAAATCTGACCATTGTAATTCACAGAAATGCCGCCGTCTGCAACTGCACTACCCGTTTTTGTTGTAATAAGAATTACACCATTTGATCCACGCGTACCATAAATAGCAGCTGCTGAAGCATCTTTAAGTACTTCAATTGATTCAATATCATTTGGATCTACTGAATTAAAACTTGCACCAATTACGCCGTCAATCACAACAAGTGGCTCTGTATTGGCACCAATTGTAGCAAGACCACGAAGACGAATACTAAACCCGGCGTTTGGGTCACCGCCTGGTCTTGTAATCTGTAAACCTGCAACTTTTCCTTTCAGCAGCTCCTGTGCATCGTTAATATTACCTCTGTTAAATTGGTCAGCACTGACACTTGCAACAGAACTGGTTATTTCTCGTCTGTCCTGAACGCCGTATCCAACAACAACAACATCATCGAGCATTCTGACATCGGGTTGCATTTGAACGTTAACTTCTGTTCTTCCATCGATCTGTACTTGCTGAGAGATATAACCGATAAAGGATACAACCAGTACATTTAAATCTTGAGGAACACGAATTGTGTAGTTACCGTCCATATCTGTAGTTGTACCAATTGTAGAGCCTGTTGCTTCTGCAGACCCTTGTACAATAATACTGGCTCCCGGTAACGGAGAACCATCAGATGCATCAGTAACAACTCCCGTTACTTCAACTCTGTCTTGGGCAAATGAGTCGTTAACACTCAAACCAAAAGTAAGCGATACTATCAGGCAGGCGAATGAGGCCTTTTTGAGTAGATTAGCAGTACCATGTTTGGTAGTCAACAAGCTCGGAATGCCAAACAAAGAAGAGATATTCTTCCGTAGCTTTTTTCCATTCATAACTGTCTATTTACGTTTATGATTAAAATTATCTAATCGTGAATTGGTAGTGAGCAGTTCACGTTATTGAGATATCAACAATTATAAAAAAGCCCTTCCACAAAAAAAAATAGAATTCTTTAGAAAATAGTGCTTAGAAGAGTTTAAACGCTGAAATAAAGAAGTTGTATAGACAATCAGATAATCGCGTTTACAGAAAGCATTTTTTCAGTTTTGTTAAATCGGATGAGCTCACCTTTAATTGATCTATTTAACCTTTTCAATTGCCCCATAGAGTGCATAATGGGGTTTTTACTATTTGTAAATATATGAGAGGAAATCATCACAATAACTTAATGATTGGTTTATGTTTTATTCAAAACCGATAGATTTTACCTTAAATAAAAGCCGTTGTTGAAGCTTATTTTATCTAAGATGTACTCGCATACTTAGAGGCTCTTTAAAAAAAATTGCGCGAAAATCTGATTTTTTGAGAGCGCTTACATTCCTGAAACAGAAAATCTGCTAAATAGTGAGCTTTTGGGAGAGGCCACAAGTCCGGCTTAATAAAGCAGAACCTGCTAGTAGTCGAGTAGCCAAGGGTGATAAATTCCTCTGAATGAAATGTATCTTAAATTTTAGACTATAAAGTGCTTCAAATAAAGCCGCTTTTTAACAGTGCAGATAAAATAACGTTTGTTTGCCGGCTTGTAGACTTAACGAGCAACGGACGCAGATTTACTAAGGCTCTTCGCTTTTCTCTCCTGCCACAGCTTATCAATGATTAGGGCAATAGGACCTACGATGAACAGCGCATAGAAAGGTGCATAAACAGCTTCACCCAGGCGGAAGAACATTTCAACGAGAGCAATCAGAAAAGCAACCAACATACGCCCGTTTTTAGTACTTACCGTTGTTTTTGGATCTGTTATCATGAAAAGTACAAAAAGCTGATACATAGGGCCCGTGATAGGGGCCACTTCCGCAAGAAACATCCCGCCGGTATAGACACTGCGAATCCATGCAAAAGCAAAAAACGAAACCATATAAACTGCGCAAATGTGGAACAGTTTAACTTTTGATATCACAAAAAATCCAACAAGCCAGATCATTGCCATAGCCCACATGTTGCTGCCCCACTGAATGCTCAGAACTGCCATGCTATCAGAGGCAATTAACAGCATTACTACAATACCGAAGTTTGTAGGATTCCAGATGTGAGTGCCCTTGTAACGGAATACATACTTCGATGCAATCGATATAGCTGCACAAAGCGCAAATGGCCATAACATCGGGGAGCGAACCAAAATACCTGCACTATTACCGGATATGTAAGCACTTGATAAATTTCTCCACTTTCCGGTAACAAATTTGTGTAATACTGCTTCGGTAACACAAGCAGCTGCAAGGGCTATTGCAAATTTTTGCCAGCCGTCGAGTATACCAAATGAGAGGTGAGCTGCAACAACAATTGCTGTTATTAATACCGGACCAATCAAACCCGGTGGCAGGGAAAAGTTTTTAATTTTGTCGGTTAGTTGAAAAGAAGCCAAATTACTCAGTTGCCTCTATAATTTTGTGATAATGATTCAGCTCCAACCCGTCAATAGTTTGAACCGTTCCTGAAGGCCAGCGTATCTCCACACTGCGTATGGACTCCTCATTGCCAAGCCCAAAGTGTACGGCACGTTGGCTTTGGGAACTGAAAGCATCGCCGCCACTTACAAATTTCCGGGTAGTTGTACCATTACGATGAAGAATTACAGTAGCCCCAATAGCGCTGCGGTTACTCTTTGTGCCTTCAAGTTTAAAACCAATCCAGTTATGATCGGGTGTAACATGATTCCTATAGATAACTACCGGTTGATTCTGGTTCGCAACAATCAGATCCATGGCACCTGTACCAAACAGATCGGCGTAGGCAACAGAACGGCTGTCGAGATTCAGGTCTCCGCCCACACTTCGTGCAACTTCCCTGAACCTGCCGGCTCCGTCGTTCAGCCAAATTTTATTGGTTTGATAACCGGAAAACGTTCGGTTATTCATGGGTGGCCAGTTGTTTGCATCAATAATTACGGCACGATTACCTCCTACTACACGCGCATAATCATACCAATAATCGGTATCCGGTTCATCAGATACGTAACCGTTAGCCACATATAGATCCAGATTACCATTGTTGTTCAGGTCAATAAATTGGCCTCCATATCCCCATTCACCAATTTCCACACCCATATTGCCGGCAACATTTCTGAACCGGGGTATGTCGCCCGAGCGCTGCCGGGTAGGCACCCATAAATTGTTACCCTGCATCAACACACCAGCCTCTGAAATATTGGTGATATAAATGGCAAAATTGTTCTGGTTCATTACGTCACCAATCGCAACACTCATGCCACTTTTAGGAATAAATCCCAGGCCTGCCTCCTGTCCTGTATTGAAGAAATACTCACCGTTTCGATTGATGAAAATCTCATCCACTCCATAATCATTTGCCAAAATGATGTCAGGAAATCCGGAATCATTAATATCAGCTGCAGCGGATGCAAGTGTCCATCTGCGGCTTACATGAAGGCCCACTTTTTCAGATACATCAATAAACGTACCATCACCTTGGTTCTCGAAGAGATAATTCAGCCCGCCATTTGTTGCAAACTCGTAACTATCGGGCATCATGTGTGTGCTTGAGAGGTCAAACAAGTTTACATCTTCGTGATAATACCCGCCTATAAAAAGATCCAGGTAACCATTCCGGTTATAATCGAGCCAAATTGCTGTATTCGCATTTATATGATCAGGTAACCCTGCCTCTTCGGTAACTCGTGTAAATCCGTGGCCATTTTCATTTCTGAATAGCTCCGGTTTACCCCATCGGTAGAGAAAAAGATCTTCGTAACCGCTGTTGTTATAATCTCCCCAGATTGCTCCCATTGAAGCACCAAGCCCGGGAATATTTAAGTCAGCAATTCCCATCTCTTGTGCTACATCAATAAATGTTCCGTCACCAAGGTTTTTATAGAGTGCATTTTTTTCACCAAATTCGCTGTTGGTGAGGAAGATATCATTGAGGCCGTTATTGTTAAAATCAACAATGGTAACAGATGCCCCAACTGAAGAAATTTGCGGCAGTATGTGATGCAGTTTTTCATCTACAGTAGCCCTTCGGTGTACAAAACCCACGCCAATGGATTGAGTAACTTCTTCAAGGAAAAAGCCGTACCTCTCCATTGCCATCTCCATATCTGCATCGAAACTGTCGGAGGTGAGCTCCTCATATTTCTTCATCCCAAACGGGATAGAAACCAGTATTAAAAAGATGAGTGTTACTGCTATTTTTTTCTGTACTTCTTTATTCATAACTGATAGTTAATGTCGCATCATTTTTAAGCATAACAATTGAAAGATTTATGATGTTTGTGATTGGCTGACGCTAACGTTATTTAATATACCAAACAGCTTTTTTTTAATCTTATTATTTCGAAATAAGCGTAAACTTCTAATTCTGATCAAAACGAAGCGCTGTTCTGAAACCGTGCGGAGTAATATACCGGGTATGGAAATTTACCCAATCTTCTGCATGCCTTTGAAATACGGGATCATCAAACAAGTTGCCTGCATCTTTATACTCATAATCTGCCTGCCCGTGGTATGGCAACGGCAATACTGTGGCTGAAGCTTCAGTGTTGTAATCGCCATCTTTTACCCAGCCATCACTCACAAAAACGTAACTTCTTGTGTATCCTTCGCGGGGTGGTTCCAACGCTTCGAAGTGCAAAACCAGCTCATCGCCTGCGTTCATTATCACATAGCGATCGTCAATTTCTGCAAGAAGTTCGCTTACATCCCCAAAACGGGTATGGAAGCCTTCCAGGTCGCGCCATCTTTGAGCGGTGCTCGCAATTTCACTGTAAGTTGGCATGTTGGGTGAAACTGCATCTGGTACATTCCATTCAGAGAATCCTCTGTAGCGCAATTCCTGCTTTACAGGCATGAGATCTGTTTCTATAAATTCAGCATCGTGCAATTTGTTTGCCTGTAAGATCGAATCCCAGTAGATCTCGCTTGTGGTGGTTAGCCGAACTTTTCGGGATTCATCGTGATCAAAAGCATCCTCAAGATCAATCAGGATTGTTTTTAGTTTTCCGGCAGGCATTCCATAATCTTCATGCAGTATGTTCCAGCTGCCATCTGCACCGGAAACTTCTACGAAAATTCCACGGGGTGGTTCGTGTGTTCCCTGTGCAAGTGCAAGGTTAATGGAGCTGTCGGTTGGTCGAAGCCACCCGGAGAGTACCAGCCAGTTTTCGTACTCACTGTTGTTGAGCTCAATTACTATTGAGTGCTCATTCACAAGCCCCTGGTATGCTGTTTTCGTAAATGGTTTGATGTAAGCCTGGTCGAGTTGCGAAACAGTTACTGTAAAGTCTTCACCGTTATCTCCGATTACACTGGCTACCGGTTGTGGTGTGCTCATAATTTGTGTAGATAGATCTGGCGCAGGGAAAACAAAGCGTTCATCAACAAAAACGTCTGTACCGATTGGATGATCTACAGCAAGCAGGCCTGCATAATCAAAAAAGTGTGTTTCCCAAAGTTCTGCGGTAACACGAATATCGTAGATGCCATCTATTGGGTTTAGCTTATGGCCGGGAACGCGAACGCGGTCAAAGGTTTGTATCACACCTGCAGTCTCCTGTGCATTAATTCGCAAACCAAGCGGTGATCTCCAAAGTGCATCCGTTATGAAATGAATCTCTTCACCATCATTGGTGAATAACCATGGGCATGATCCCTTGAGAATCTGCTCATTGAAAATTGTTGCACCCATTCCAAGCTCAGCAAATTCGGCCTGAACCGATCCATTTGGCCATATAATACGCAGCATTTGAGCTTCCTCATGCTCACCAAGGCCAAAATGAACAATAGGTGATGAAATGAGCTGCTTCTGGTAGAGTAAACCGGATCGCACTTCCATCTCCCCTCCTATTCCAAAGGAGTTGATACGCTGATCACCCATATCACCTGAGGCCCTTGCCCGGATAGATCGGGCAAAATAATTTCGAGTACCTTCATTTTTCAGATGAAATGGTTCCATGTTTTCATTTACACCAAGAAGGTCGAGGCGCTCATTCCCATCCACATCAAATACATTTACAATGCCTCCGGGAAGAATTTCTTCATATGCAACCGGCTGACGATCTTCATTCCCGAGCCAGATTCTGGTCTCTTCAGGAGTGGATAAAATCAGGTCAAGCGCGCCATTGTTATCGAGATCTGCGATAAAAAAATTGGTTGATTCTACCTGCAAATCTTCAGAAAATTCGATATCCAATGGCTCGCTCGCCCACTCACCGGTTCGCAGTGAAAAGTGATGCTTAGAAAATTCACCACCAACCGACACCGTGATGATGTTAAACTGTCCGTCGGCATTCAGGTCTGCCACAGCGATTGCGGCAATGCTGGTGCCAAGTGTGGTACCCTCATCAAAATTTCCGCCTCGCAAATTTTCAAACGTGGTTACTGTGCCTTCGGCAGTAAGTATGGTTGCTTCGGGTGCACCATCACCTGTAAGGTCTGCCCACAGAAAATTGCGAACATCCGCCGCATTGCTGAATGGCTCTGTTTCTGTAAAAGTGTTATCACCATTGTTTCTAAGAACAACCGGTGTGCCGCTTACAGGTGCCAGTAAGATATCGAGATCACCATCCATTTCTATGTCAAACGCCCAGAGGCCAAAGTATTCGCTGTTTATTGTGCGATTCAGCAGGCCAAGCTCTCCGGTAACATCTGTAAATGTTTGATCATCATTCAGGCGGTATAGGCGGAATCCATCAGATCCTGCAAAAGCGAGGTCATTTCGGAAATTGTAGTTAAAATCAATCTCTGTTACCGCTGCCACAGGAAGCTGCTGATCTGTTGCACCGGGAAATAACAGGCGTGTTTCGCTGTCGATTACTGCTTCACCATTGGTGATGGCTATAGGAAAGGGCGGGGACTCTTCAAGCAGTGTAACTCCCTTGAGCCAGCTTGATGTACTTTCGGGCAGATCAAGCGGGATCCGTTCAAGACGCATATCAAGATCGGGTGCGGCAACAACTACTTCCGGTATGGGGAGGTTTATAAATTCGGTAATTAAAAAGCCAACTTCCGTTGGTGGCAACTGTACCTGGAGCAGGTCAGCCTGAAATCTGTTCAAGGTTTCAAGCCCGGTACGTAAAAAAGAAATCTCAAGTGAAAGGCCTGAAAAGTCTTCATCATTAAGCATTTCAAAAATATCGTTCAACTGGGTTACGCTCTCCTGATCCCAGAATCCGGATTGGTCTCTAAGCTGTTCAAGATTCTCTCTTATACGTTCACTATCCTGCTCTTTTATTCCAACACGGGCAAGTTCAAGAATTACCACCTGATTTTGTGGCAGTAATCGGTGCAGGTGTTCAAGTGTTTCTACAATTTCATCTGCGTTGGCAAGGTCATCCTCACGTTCAAGCTCCTGAGCAAGAGAAAAAAGAATTCTCGGATGTTCGGGTAAAACGTCTGAAGCACGGTGCAGTAACTCTATTGAAGCAGAAACGTTACCGCTGCGGCTCTGAATGATACTTGCCAGAAAAAGTACCTCAGCATTTTCAGGGCTCAGTTCCAGTGCTCTGCCCATACGGTCTTCGGCGAGATCAAAATTGCCCTGGCGCATGGCATAAACAGCCAGATTTGCCCAGGCAGCAGTCTCTTCCGGAAAGGCGGTGGCTACATCATTCATTTTATTGAATGCAAACCTTGATTGATCGGTTTGGCTGGCACCAAGGCTCATATAAAAATCAGCCACAGCTTGTTGAAAAGCTTCTGATGAGGGATCAAATTCTGTATCTGCACTACGGCAGGAGATGAGTCCAAAAATTAAAAAAGATATTATGAGCAGTTGCTTTACTGGGTTTACCCTGAAAGGCATAAGTGAACCGGTTTGTTTGTTAAATATGGAATTTTCTAAATGTACTCGCTTAATATGAAAATTGATTGAAAGCGCTTCGGTAAATCAATGTTCATTTTCGATAAAGAACTTTAATGTGTCGTTATTTCTTGCAACGACATAGCCCTTACCATCATTGCTTAAACGTATTGGCTGAATTGAACGGGTTTGTCCGTACACGAAGAAGCCGCTTTGCGGATGATGTATTGCCATAAAATTCCCTGTACCATCACCCATTAACAGAAGTCCAAACCCGGCATCCTGTCTACCGCCCATACTGGGTTTTACATCATAAAGGTTTCCCCCAAGAAGCAGGTCTATGTTTCCATCACCGGTTACATCTGTTGGCAGAATTGACTTTAAAGGAAACAGTTGTGCATCGAATGGCAGAGCTACTTGTACAAACTGGCCATTACCCCTGTTTAAAAGAAACATAGATCGCAGTTCTTTCACATTTTTTTTGAGAGATTCATCCAGTTTTTGTCGCTCAAATAGTTCGTCAATTCGTTTGCCTGCAAAATCGCGGTAACTTCGTATCCGTTGGCCAATGTCCGGTATTTGGGTTATTAACTCATCCACCTGTTCGAAAGGCCGTTCAACACCATCAGGGAAGTATGTTATCAGCGGTGCAGTTTGGCCATTACCGTCAAAGTCGTTGATGTACAGATTTAGTGGCCTTTCTTGCGATGCCTGCAACCTGCTATTAATCCCAAAATTTCCAAGTAAAATATCCTCATTACCATCTCCGGTAATATCCGCTACGGTTACTGTTTGCCACAGACCAGTCAAGTCACTGAAGCCGTATTCTTCAGTTCGGTTGATGAACTCGCCACCATTGTTTTCAAAATACTTTACGGACATCCACTCTCCCACAATTACCAAATCGGGCAGATCACTGCCGGGCTGGTAAATCCACGCGGCTGAAGTAACATTTCCGATTGTCTCTATTTCAGGAGCCATGCTTTCCGTTACATCTCTGAAAACACCGTTGCCATTATTTTCGAGCAGCAGACTTTGGGGACCTATGCCATATCGCCAGGGTGTGGTATGGCCGCCTACAAACAGATCAAGATGGCCGTTACCGTTAAAATCGGCTGCTGTAACAACCGAGCTGTTCACTGAATATTCCGGTAAACTGTTCATAGATCGCCGGAATTCACCATTCCCTGTATTGATGTAGAGCCGATCGAGCAGTTCAACTGAATCACCTGCGTACTCATTGCCGGCACTTACCACATAGAGATCGAGCAAGCCATCACCGGTGGCATCAAAGAAGAGTGCGTAAACATCTTCACTCTGTCGGTCGCTTTCAAAATTGGGCTGATCTGATTCAATAAATCTGCCATCCTCCTGCTGAAGAAAAAGTTTGCCTGCAAAGCCGCGTGAACCGCCAATATAAATATCATCCAATCCATTACCGTTTACATCACCCACAGCAAGTGCAGGGCCCATTGTTGAGAGTTTATATGGCATCAGTGGTTCACGATTAAAATCGTCGAACGTATTCTCCCGATGGCGATGATTGAGCTGAATCTCATCTGAAATATCTGAAAGAATACCGTGTCTGCCATTTTGATGCAGGGTTGAATAGTCAAAGCTTCCCGATGCATCGGAGTGATCCAATTCAAGTGTTTGATTTGCCGAAACATTATCCATCTTCTGCCACGCACCATCGGGCCATATTATATAAAGAGAATCCACACTGCTGATGGTACCGAGCCCTACGTGCAGAACATGATCTACCGATGACTGAAAACCTCTTGTTGGAAATTGCTCCCTGTAAAAAATCTGATCATCAGAGTAGAGAAAAACTTTCGAACCAATTCCGGTGGTATTGGCGCCATGGCCGTTCAATTTTACTTTCAGGAAGTTGGTTGAATCAGTATGAACGATGGTGTTTTTGTAAATGAAGGGTCGGGCGTTTGTGTTATTTACAACCAGATCAAGCAGGCCGTTGTTGTTCAGATCTGCATAGACCGCACCAGAAGAGAAGGATGGATCTGAAAAACCCCACTCTTCTGTGTAATTATAAAATGTTAAATCTCCCCTGTTTTTGAACATGTAGTTGGGTACATGAACTACCGGCATTCTGTCGATCAGGGCATACTGCTCGCGTTCCAAATCATCTCCCGTAAATTGCTGGCGTACACGCTGCATGGCCGCCACATAATCGAGATCGTTTGGGCGGTGGGGCATTCCGTTGGTTACAAACAGATCAATCAACCCATCGTTGTTAAAATCGGCAAATAGTGATGCCCAGCTCCACTCGGTTTTGGCAATACCGGATGCAAAAGCCGTTTCACTGAACACAGGCAAACCATTTGGTGAAATCCCCCGGTTTACCTGGAGAGTATTTCGGTTGTTTTTTTCTCCGAACCCAAAATTGCGTTTTGCCTGAGCTATAACAACAAGGTCGGGTCCGCCGGACCTCATAAAGGTTTCGTGATCCTCCGGCATCATATCAAGCGATACAATATCCATCAAACCGTTGTTGTTAATATCACCTACATCATTACCCATTGAAGAGCTGCTGGTGTGACCGAACATAGAGTAGAGAGATTCTGTAAATGTGCCATCGCCATTGTTGATGTAGAAATAATCATCCTCATGAAAATCGTTGCCTACATAAATATCGGGCAGGCCATTTTGATTGATATCGGTTATGGCAACTCCCAGGCCGTAACCAAGTGCACTGCTTATGATACCCGCCTCAAGAGTAACATCGGTAAACCGGTCACCATCGTTTCGGAAAAGCCTGTCGCCAGCTTGCGGATGCTGCCGCTGCCTTAACAGATCTGCCTGGCCATAGGTATCATCACCGTGGAAAGAGTGGTTCAGCAAAAACATATCAAGGCGGCCGTTGTTGTTGTAGTCAAAGAATGCGGCCTGAGTGGAGTAACCTTCAAAATCGAGCCCAAATTCAGCTGCCCGTTCGGTAAACGTTTCGTCTCCGTTATTAATGAAAAGCTGGTTTCTGCCGCTTTTATTGAGAAAATTTACACGGCTCACATAAATATCAAGATAGCCGTTGCCGGTTACATCAGCCATGGTTACACCGGTTGACCAGCTGCCCTCATCATTAATAATACCCGCACTCTCTGTGATATCTTCGAATACAAAATCCCCTCTATTCAGGTAGAGCCTGTTTTCCACCATGTTACCGGTAAAGAAAAGATCGGGCAAGCCATTGTTGTTGATGTCTCCTACTGCAACACCGCCTCCATCGTAAAAATAGAGGTAGTTCTGAATGTTAAATTCGGGTGTGTTTACCACATCATTCGAAAACGTGATATTGGTTTGTGAAGCAGGGATCAGCTGAAATTTTGTATCGGGTTGTTTGCTGCAGGCAGCTGATACCAATACGATTAGAGCAACAGATAAGCACCTTTGTAAGGGTTTCGACATAAGATAACCAACGATGATATGTAATATTAAACTTAGGTTGAGCCGGAGCAATAAGATAAAACAGAGAAATTTGCTCTACAATTCTATTTAACGCAGGTAATTGACGGTTTCTTGTGATACAAAAAATCCAAGACTAACCTTCGTGGCAGCGATCTTCACTACGGCTAAAGCTCAGCAATTTATCCCCGTTATCTGCAGAGAAATAGGTAAATGTAACTTCCACACCCTGCATAAACAATGGCCGCCAAAGTGTACACGGAATTCGGTTCTCCGCTTCTGTATAAAGAGAATCGCGAACTGAGGGTACACTTACATCATCCAGTGTAAGATTTTGGACCGAATAGTAATAGAACATTTTTTCCGGTGCAATGGCTACACTATCGAATGTGGTATTGAGACCTTGCCGCTGAGGCAGTACATCATTCAAATCTTCCGCATACTCAATCATATCCTGTGAAAGGAGCGCAATAGATGCAGACGGATCTGGTTCGGCAGTTTCCTGTTTGTTAAGAATTCCGGTAGCGTAAAAAATGCCTGCAAGTAAAAAGATGGCGATGATCGCCAGTATGATCAAAGTGATATTTCTTCGCGTTGCTCCTGATATTGTATCCATACAGTGTGAGATGTGAATTATTGATAAAACCTTTCTGGTGGTCGTCCCATTTTTGTACTCTCTATCAACTTAACTAAAATTGTGTAATTGGCATACAATTTTCAGTGCAAACCGGTTTAATATTCTGCATTTTTTTTGAAAAAGATTTCGGCCATACCTGTACGAAATCGGCGAAAACACATAGATAATGGGGGTTTTGCTTAGGGTGTGGTAATCCACCTCCCTAAACAGAACGTAGTAATTCCCCTAATCTGTGTTAATGTTTGGTACTACTCTAATCAGGGTGGAATTCTTATAGATTTTGGGGAAGGAAGGCTCATTTTCAAACATAAATGACACAAATTCTACCAAGTCATTTAATCCGTATAATAACAAAAGAGATACCAAACATTAAGGCCGTTTGCGGGAAAAAAACTCATCGAACAGATACTTATAATTGCCGGATTTCATACATAGGGTACGAAACTTTAGTAATCAATGTGGATGGCCGTACTACTATTAATATACAACTACGGCCTTCAGCCATTTTGGGTGAAGATCTGGTTGTAACGGGTTATTCGGCACAGAGAAGAATCGACCTTACAGGTTCCATTAGAGTGGCTGATGTGCCACAGATGCAGCGAATAGCAGAATCATCTGTTAGCTGCCAGCTGCAGGGCCAGGTTTCCGGTGTTACCGTTTCACAATCGGGCCAGCCGGGCGATGAGCCTTCGGTTCGAATTCGCGGAGTTGGCAACTTTGGAAATGTTAACCCTCTCTATGTAATTGATGGTGTTCCCACCAGCGGTATTGGCGACCTTAACCCGAGAGATGTGGAATCACTTCAGGTTCTGAAAGATGCATCTGCAGCTTCTATTTACGGTGCAAGGGCATCCAACGGTGTTATTATTATCACCACCAAGCAGGGCCGGCCCGGTTTAAGCGTATCCTTCGATTCGTACGTTGGTTATGAAACACCCCGGCATCATGGAAATGCATGGAATATTGCCTCACCAATGGAGCATGCAGAGCTTGAGTGGCTTGCATTCAGAAACTCAGGATTGAGACCATCTTCACCTCTGTACGGAAGTGGAGCCAACCCTCGCCTGCCCGATTACATTGCACCAACCGGTGCCATGCGCGGTGATGTAAATCTTGATGCCTATTATGTAAATCCATTCTATACCAGCACTGCGGATCTCGGAAGTTTCTTTAGAATTACCGAGGCCAATCAAGCCGGTACAAACTGGTTCCAGGAAATATTCAATCCTGCATACTCAACCAATACTAATCTGGCCATAAGCGGCGGTACTGAGGATGCCACATATATGCTTTCACTGATTTATTACAATCAGGAAGGTACACTGCGGCAAACGTCACTTGAAAGGTATACACTGCGTGTGAATACCAGTTTCAATCTGTCTGAAAACATTCGTGTTGGACAAAATACCTCTATTTCCATTTGGGAAAACCCGCAGCAAGGCACACTCAATGAAGGTACCGCAGTAGGTATGGCATATCGTCAGCAGCCGATTATACCTGTATACGATATCGCAGGAAACTTTGCAGGAAACTTTGGCGCACCACTTGGTAACGCCAATAACCCGGTAGCCATGTTGGAAAGGCAGAGCGAAAACCGCTCTAACAACAACAGGATTTTCGGTAATGTATTTGGGGAGCTGGACCTCCTGCCTAATGTTACATTCCGTACAAATTTTGGCGGCAGCTATCAGACAAGTTCATGGAGCTGGTTCCGGTTTCCTGAGTATGAAAACGCTGAGAACGCCGTAACGAATCTGTATGGTGATGGTTCCTGGGAAGGCCGAAGCTGGACATGGACAAATACACTTGCCTATTCAGATCTGCTTGCCGGAGTGCATAATGTTTCTGCAGTAATTGGTACAGAAGCCAATGAAGATACAGGCAGAGAAAGAGGCGGTACCCGTACCAACTATTTCTCATTTAACCCTTACTATGTAAACCTATCAACCGGAGCAGGCGATCCAACCAACTACAGCTGGAGAGCTGAATCAGCACTATTCTCCGTATTTGGCCGTGTTGAGTACATTTACGATAACAGATACCTGCTTAACGCAACCCTGCGCCGTGATGGTTCTTCACGCTTCCTCGAAAACCGATATGGTTTATTCCCAGCCGGTAGCATTGGCTGGCGTATGTCTCAGGAATCGTTTATGCAGGATGTTGACTGGCTGACAAACCTACAGTTCCGTGCAGGTTACGGCATAATGGGCAACCAGCTGAATGTGGCTGCAGAAAACGCATTTACACTGTTCGGTGGCAATCAGCTTTCTACTTTCTACCCGTTAACGGGTGGCCCGTCTATTTTCCAGGGATTCTCTCAAACCAGAATTGGTAATCCATTTGCTCGATGGGAAGAGGTGCACAGTTTCAATACCGGATTTAACATGATGGTATTTGACGGCAACCTTGAATTGGATATTGATTACTATCGAAACGACGTACGCGACCTCCTGTTCAATCCGGAACTACCGGCTCAGGCAGGCCTCGCAGCACAGCCATTTATTAACGTAGGTAACGTTAGAAATACAGGCCTCGACATGTCTGTTACCGGGCGCAGAAGCTTCCGGCCAGATTTCAACATGAGTGCCACACTGAACTTCACAACCTACAATAACGAAATCATAAAGATTTCTGAAGGTATTGAAAACTTCGATGGCACCACCCGCCGGTTTGGTGGTGGTAACCCAATTGTAAGAAACCAGGTGGGCTGGCCAATATCCACCTTCTTTGGATACAGAATTGAAGGTTTCTGGAATAGCCAGGCAGAAATTGATGCCGCTAACGCAAGTGCACCGGGTGGTGTATATCAGCAGGAAGCAGCACCGGGCAGATTCCGCTATGCCGACATAACCGGTGATGGCAGGGTGACCGCCGATGACCGGACACGCCTTGGCGACCCGCATCCAGATTTTACCTATGGATTAGATATATCCATGAACTACCGTAACTTCGATGCTTCAGTATTCTTCTACGGTTCGCAGGGTAATGACATCTGGAATCAGGTAAAATGGTGGACAGATTTCTTCCCTTCATTCCAGGGGGCAAAGAGTAAAACTGCTCTATACGATTCATGGACTCCGGACAACCTGAATGCAACTGCTCCAATCCAGGAGAACGCAGGTTCAACAGCAACCAACCTTGTTCCAAATTCATACTATGTAGAAGATGGCTCATTCCTCAGGTTGCGAACTCTTCAGGTAGGTTACACCCTTTCACCGGATCTGGTTTCTGCCTTAGGCATTAACAATCTGCGGGTGTATGTACAGGCTCAGAATCTGTTTACAATAACCGGTTACTCCGGACCGGATCCTG
>REDS01000018.1 GCA_007693395.1 Balneolaceae bacterium
ATGGGATCAGCATTCCAGGTGATAAAATTTTGTGAATCCATGAAAAATTTTCAGAGTTGGTGATTTGATACAACACTGAAAATACAAAAGGGGCGGTGCAAATACATTGACATTTGCGAATCTTCACACTTGCTAAAACAATCTTCTCAACAGATCCCTTGCACCGTCCTGAATGTAATCTCTTACAATGCGTTCAATGGTTTCATTATCGGGGCGAACCTGTGGATTAGCCGTTGTGCCCGTAATACGAATGGGTACTGCAAGCCTTCCATCTTCCAGCTGAAGGGCATCTGCGGCACGGCTTGAAATAACCGTTGCAATACCCCGCTTAAAGCGTTCGGGTAGCAAGAGTGTGGCACGGTAATTAATACGATCGTTCACCATGTGAAGTGTTCCATCCAGCTGCATACCCAGGTTACCGCTGGTAATACTGAAATTCTGGATTGTCATTACCGTATCTTTGATGCTGAAATCTGCATTCCAGGAGTCAAGGGTAAGTGTTTCCAGTTCACTGGCGTTTAAAAATTCTGCAATACGTCTTTGAATCGGGTGTCCGCGCATCCGGGCACGGCTCATGCCAAAAGTCCCGTTTGCATCGGTTGTGGTAATATCGGGATCAATTTCAGGGGTGAGCTGCGTGAAATACCGGATCTCGGTATTGAACTCTCCGGTGATGTAGTTGTGGAGAGTACTCTGCGGGCCTAAAAATCCGGTATCCCGGAAGAAGGCTTCTGCTCTCACACCTTCAAGCTTTCCGTTGAAAAGCAGGTTGGTTTGAAGTGGATCAGGCACGTTCCAATCCATGCGCCCTGTGGCGGTTCCTTCAAAAAGTGTTGCCTGTGCTTCATCCACCCGGATGAGCGTTGGTGTGATGCGGCTCGTTCCTGTAATTTCCGTAATGGGTATCCCAAAAATTACAAGGCGATCGATAGTTGCATTTACGTTTGCTGTGAGATTTGGCAATTCGATAGGAATGGGATCGTCTGTTTCATCATCCCAGTCTATCATCTCATCCATGTTTAGAAAACGGCTGCGATAGGTTCCTGAAATGGCCGGCATGGTTTCTGTTGATGTGTGATCATCCAAAAAGCCGAGATAATTGCGTAGTGAACCCTGCAGATTAATGTCGGTTGAGCCGTAGTTCATACTGAAACGCTCAAGATTCATAGTTTGCGGTGTAATGCTCATTCTGCCATTTAATTCGGTTACGGGTAAAAAGAGCGAATCTCCGGCTGCAGAAACGTCACTAACTTCGAGTGATCCATTCAGTGCAATTCTCGTGATATCATTTACAGGCCCCTGTGTTCGCAGGTTCATGACTGCACCTCCGGTAAGCTCCTGAATCCACGGTTCAAGCGAATAGTAGGAAGTAATGCTGCTTAGTGCGGCGTTTCCATCGAATGTGAGATCAACCTCAGGGTTATCACTCAGATAATTCACCACGCTGCCACGCATGGATAGGTTGTTTTCTCCGGTTTTAAATCGCGCTTCGCTGATGGAGAGCCTTCGGCCGGTTGCTTCTGCACGAAATGTAATATCTTCAAGCGGGTTTGAAACGATACTGTGTGCAAGATAGCCGTTGGTCAGCTCAAACGTACTTTGCTGAAGTAGTGTCTCGATTTGCTCGGGATCAGGCCGGCCGCGTAACACAACATTGGCAACCAGCTGGCCGCGCATGCTGAGGGTATCCTCATCAATCGGGTAGAAATCTTTGATGGTAGCCAGGTCGAAGTTGATGTCGGCATTTACATCAACAGTGCGCTGAGCTTCATCGAGTGGCCGAAGCACTGTGCCTGACAAACGAAAACGGTTGTTTGCAGCTGTGAAGCCTGATTCTTCAATGAGTATCCGGTCCTGATTGGCATCAATACGTGCATTGATCTGCTCGATGGGACGGGGTACATCAGCATATTTTAACAGACCGTTTGTGAGGTTAAAGACCCCGGAAAAAACGGCATCTTCGGGGCTGTCAACCCGGCCGGTTGCACGTGCTGTTGCTTTAAGAAGGCCGGCAAGCTGATCTACTCCAAGATCTTCGATCGGGTAGAAACTGCTGATCGTCTCCAGGTTAATATCGCCATCGAGATCGAGCGAGAATGTGGCATCATCTTCAAGCGGACGCTCAACTGTACCGGATGCGGTGATACTGTTCACCCCGGCGCGTGCCCTGAAATTACTGATTGTAGCCAGATCATTATTAAAGAGAATACGGAAATTAATGTCCTCAATGGCCTCCGGCAGATCAGGATTTTGCAGGAAGCCATCGGTAACTTCAAGGGTAAAATCAAAGTTTGGTAACGTTTCTTCTGCGAAAATACCCTCAACAGAACCTTCAAGGAGCAGAGAACCTCTTGTTTGCAATCCGGTGATGTACTCTTCAAAATCGGGTGGTGCAAGGCGAAGCAGTTCACCAAAATTTTCGGATGATGATGCAAACTGAAGATCAAGTGCAAGTTCATCACTGCCCCAGTCAGAAATGGAACCGGTAAGGTTTAGTGCGAGGCCGCGTATCGAAACCGTGCCCTCCGTAAAGGTTACTACTTCGTTCTCCAAATCAAGTGTTGACGTTTGATTGATGGCCATCGACAAATTGCTGATGTAGGAGGTTCCATCCATCATTACATTCAGTGAGCCAAGGTCTGCATCCACACGGCTTTCCAGAATGTAGCCAAAAAAGAGAGAAATATCGGCGTTGAGCTGCTCAAGTGAGATGGCTGAATTTGTTGTTTCATCGGTGTAAAAAACGGAGGCATCTCTAAGCGTAAAACCGGGTATCGATATACTGTATCCGCATTCTTCATCTTGAACGTCTTCATCATCCAGCAGAAAATCGATATTGGTAGTGGAGTCGGCAAAAACGGTATAATTAATAACCGGGCGGGTGATAGAGAGTCTCGATACAGAGATTTCATCCCGAAAAAGAGGAAATAGTTCTAGGGAGACAAGCAGTTCATCAAGTGATGCTACCAGGTCTCCATGCGGATCGGGTATGCGCAGGCCATCAATATCGAGGCCAAAACGCGGAAAGGTTCGGAAAAATGTAATCGACATGCGATCAACCTCTACCTCACTGCCTACTGCACTTTGAACATGAGGGAGGATGGTATTTTTGAGATGTTCATCTGTAAAGTAGATGTTTAATCCCACCAAAAGCAGGATAAAAAGGGCAAGCAGTACTGCTACAATTTTTAAAAATAGTTTCATAAGGGCTCTGTTGATTTATTGGATAAACGCCTGATAAGTTAAATTGTTTCTAAACGATAGGTACGAAATAAAAAGGTTATCTGATATAGGGGGAGATTTAATATTTTATCAGGCACGCTTCAGACAGGAACGAAGGATTTTACAGAGTATAGGTGATATTATTTCATCTCTTTTAAAATATGAAGTAGTTGAGTGGGAGTGTAAACAGGCAGCTCGCTCTTTATGAAATCTTTTGTATTTCTTGTGAGAACAGCATCCACACCGGTTTGTAAAGCCGATTGATATAAAACTGCATCTTCAAA
>REDS01000054.1 GCA_007693395.1 Balneolaceae bacterium
AGCTGCTCTTCTTCGTAGCTATCTTCTGAAACCCGGGTAATTCTAACCATCATTTGGCTCTCTTTACTTCCTACGGGTACCACGAGTCTGCCGCCAATATTTAATTGTTTTATCAGATCATCCGGCACTACGGGAGCTCCTGCTGTTACAACAATTCCATCATACGGCGCGTATGCGCTCCAGCCTTTTGTTCCGTCGCCAAGCTTCAGCGTTGGCCTGTATCCCAGTTCCTGAAGGATTTCCCTCGCTTTATGATAGAGCTCTTCATGGCGCTCAACACTGTACACATCAGCGCCCATATGGCATAAAATCGACGCCTGATACCCTGACCCCGTGCCAATTTCCAGAACCTTATCACCCTTTTTGATTTCCAACAATTGCGTTTGTGCAGCAACCGTATAGGGTTGAGAGATGGTTTGTCCGCAACTGATTGGCAGGGCACGATCATCGTAGGCCCGATTTTCAAGAGCTGTATCTACAAAAATATGGCGTGGAATTGATCGAATTGCCATCAAAACAGCTTCATCATGAATCCCTTTTTCGGCAATCGTTTCAGCCAATTTGTTTCTCACGCGTGCATGTTTTCGATGTGATCGGTTTCCCTTTGTCAATTCAATATGGGTTGATTGGCGGTTCAGTTTCATCAAAATAACTCATTCCAAACTTTGATACGAATGCGAAAACCCCGGGAACCTTAATCTGCCTGAATTTTTAGGATTGTATTTAATTACAATGCTTGTATTTTCAGGTGATTGTTTTCACAATTCAACGAAATACATTTATGAAGAAGTACCTCTATACTGCGCTGATCACTACACTTCTTTTTTTGGTTGCCGGGTGGTTTGATCTGTTTGCTTTTGCAGACGCATCACCAGATTCACCCGGTGTGTATGGAACATGGATCAGTTTGATCCCGCCATTGGTGGCAATTGGCCTGGCACTCATCACCCGTGAAGTTATTCTTTCACTTTTTGCCGGTATATGGGTTGGCGCACTCTTTCTCGTTGGCTTTAATCCTATTGCGGGTACAACGCAGTCTCTTGATGTAATGATTGATGCCCTTGTTGATGCCGATCATATTGCGATTATTGTATTCAGTTTACTGTTGGGTGGCATGGTAGGGGTAATGTCGCGCAGCGGAGGAACACAGGGCATTGTAGATGTGCTTGAAAAATTTGCTACAACCAGAAAACGCGGACAGCTCTTTTCCTGGTTCTCTGCGTTTTTCATCTTTTTTGATGATTATGCCAACACATTGATACGCGGAAATGCGCTGCGTCCGATGACCGACCGTCTCAACATCTCCCGTGAAAAACTGGCATATATTGTTGATTCAACCGCCGCTCCGCTTGCCGTTAGTGCTGTCATTACAACATGGATTGGTTTTGAGATAACTCAAATCCAAAACTCGCTTTCGAACCTCGCAGCGACAACCACTGATGCAGCACTGGCAACACAATTACAGGCCGGTGCTGATAATGCCTTCATCATATTTCTTCACTCCATACCCTATCTCTTCTACCCAATTCTTGCCCTCGCATTTGTTTTGATGACCATCATCATGCGAAAAGAGTTTGGGCCCATGCTCACAGCCGAGCGGCGTGCATTTAGCGGAGGCGGAGTAATCAGGCCTGGCTCCATGCCGGCCGCTGATACAAGTCTGGAGCAGCTTCAGCCAATTAAAGATAAACCCAAACTGTGGTACAACGCCGCACTCCCGGTTCTCTCCGTGATTGTAGTAGCAATGTATAGCTTGTACTCCACCGGTGCCTCAGCACTTGAACCCGGTGAGAGTGGAATCACAAGCATTATCGGAAATGCAGATCCATTCGCTGCACTGCTTTGGGCATCATTTACAGGATGCGCTGTTGCCATTGCACTGGCTGTTTTCCAACGAATTTTGACCATGAATCAGGCACTCGAATCGTGGGTGGGCGGCATGCAATCGATGCTGATGGCTGTAATCATCCTGATACTTGCATGGGGGCTTGGCGGTGTCACAGGAGAAATTGGAACAGGTGCTTACCTCGCTTCTCTTCTTGAAGACTCCCTGCCACTTGCACTGCTTCCGGGACTTGTATTCTTCATCGCGGCTGTAACGGCATTCTCTACGGGAACATCATGGGGAACGATGGCAATTCTGTTCCCGGTAGTGGTTCCGCTTGCAGTTGCCATGGGAGCCGGAGTAGGTTTTGCCGGTGGTGAGAACTATGGAATTCTGTTAGGTTCAGTGAGTTCTGTAATGGCCGGTGCCGTATTTGGCGATCACTGTTCACCCATTTCCGATACAACAGTTCTCAGCTCCATGTCATCTGCCTGCGATCTTATCGATCACGTGAGAACACAGCTTCCTTACGCACTGGTAATTGCAGTAGTAGCATTAATTGTAGGTGAACTTCCCGCCGCTTTTGACTGGATACACCCAATCTGGGGCTTAATAGCAGGGTTGATTATCCTTTACGGAATCCTGAAATACTTTGGAGAAGATCCTGAATCAGTACCAGCATCGTGATACTTTCTATCCTGCAACCGGTATTTATACCCGATCTCTACGATCTGGCAGCAGTACTGAAATCGGACACTGTAGTGTTGCAGGATACAGAGACCTGGTCGAGAAAAGGGCGTACTCACAGGGCTAAAATCCGTACACCGGACGGCACTCAGTACATTAATATCCCGATTGTTACCGAAGACAGGGGGAAGCCAATCCATCAGGTCCGAATAGATCACTCCACGAACTGGATCGAACAAAATTTGCGCTCATTGGAGTACAACTACCGCAACAGTGTCTACTTCGATTTTTATGAACCGGAGATATCAGCAGATTTTCAATCAGCAAAAGATCATGAATATCTGCTGCCATTCAATCTTTTTCTAAGAGAACGATTGTTTCGTTTTATGGAGATTGAAGTAACTGCAAATACTATTCTTGCAAGTGAATTAGAAGAGTACCATTCAAACCCCGACCTGCTTACAAAGAATCTGAATGCCGAGATCTATTATCAGGAGCATGATGCGCGGAATTATCAACGGCAGGGCAAAAAACGAAGTGAGCTTTCATTTACCCACCCCATTTATCGGCAGCATTTTGATGGATTTGAGCCCGGTTGTTGCCTGCTCGATCTTCTTTTCCAATATGGCCCTGAGAGCTTCCAAATTATAGATCAAATTTAACCACATTGAATCGTCCGAAGGCCATTCAATCGTGGTGGGTTTAAGCATCAGGTTACAAAGCCAAAGAGTTAGATATGGTATTTCTAAATGGCTTAAAGTAATTGTGCCCTTAAGCAGCTTATTTTGTTCCTGAACAAATTGCAGACAAAAAAAATACCCTATCTGTGGATCGAATAGCACAACGCTTCGAGGTGCAAGCACTCTCGAAGGTTGTTTAAATTCAACGATCTGTCAAACATCAAACTCAATGCCCTGGGCAAGCGGAAGTTCATCACCCCAATTAATAGTATTGGTCTGCCGCCGCATGTACGCTTTCCA
>REDS01000017.1 GCA_007693395.1 Balneolaceae bacterium
CCACTTTCCAAGATCGTGCCGAACATCACCAAGGGTTCCGTAAATGATTGAACGAAAATTGCGCTGGGATGGTGCTGCAGTGGCATTTTCAAGCCACGTTTCAGCCTGATCATTATTATCAGAAAACATGTGCGATGCACCCGCAAAAAACTGAATGAAGGCGTTATCCGGTGCCCGTTCATTGGCTTCCTCTGAGAGTTCAATTACATCATCATAGCGCCCAAGCTGAAAGAGAATCTGCATGCGCTGGCTCCATGCATCAGCTTCGCCGGGCAGCAGTTCGTTTACCCGCTCAAGAGTTTCAAGAGCAGCTTCAGGATTGCCTTTTTGCATGTAATAATCGGCGGCTACGAGCTGGGCTGGGCCATAATCTGATTCGTGCTCGCTGATGGCCAGAATTACTTTTTCAGTCTGGGCTTCCAGAATTTCTTCATCCGGCATGCTTTGATGCTGCATATACATAAACCGAACGATCTCCATTTTTTGCGCTGCCGGAACAAGCGGGTCTTCTATAATTGCGATAAATGTGTCGCCCAGTTTTTCCCACTCGTTTTCGTTGATGAAAATTTCAGCCAGGAGAATATGCGTTTTCGGATCGCTCGGGTTTCGATCGCGTGCCTCAAGCAGTACCTCGCGGGCAGCCTCTGTATCGCCCATATCAATATAGTACTGGCTGATGGTATGGAGGGTGCTGAGATTCCCGGGATTCAAATCTCGCATTTTTTCAAGTTCTGAAAGTGCATTTTCCCGTTGCCGCAGGGCATTATAGTTTTGAAATTTACGGAGGTGCACTTCGAATATACTGCCGCGTATGGCGAGGATCTGATCGAGAACCTTGTTTGAATCTTCAAGCCGGCCAATTTCCAGGTAACTTTCTGCCAGTAAAAAAAGCACGTCCAGATCGCCCGGGTCGTTTTCAAGAATGGTTTTCAATGCATTGATCGATTGCTGATTTTGCCCGGAGTTGCGGTAAATCTCTGCCATGTTAAGCCGGTACCACTTGTTCTCCGGATCTATATCCACAGCAATTTGCCCGTAGTAAGCGGCATTGTTCAGATCGCCCATGGTGAGGTACACATCAGAAAGTGCATAGTTGATGCCGGGATCGTCGGACAGAATAAGGTGGGCGGCGGTGAGTTTATCCAGTGCTAGTTCAAATTCACCATTTTCGAAATGCGAAATACCATCTATAAAAAACTCCATGGCGCGGTTTTGGTCGGCATTGGTTTCGGGCTTCTCCTGCGCGTTAAGCGTAAAGGGGCTAAGCAGCAACAAAGCCGGCAGGGCAAGTATGAGAAATCGTTGTTTCATCTGTGAGATATAGAATAATGAGGAACTACATGTTTGAACGGAGATGAAGTAAAGTAATTATAGATGAAGGCAGATCAAAGCAGATCAAAAGGGGGAATTGATTAAACAACCTTCGAGCGTGCTTGCACCTCGAAGCGTTGTGAGTTGATGATGATGAGTTTGAACCTGAATATAAAGCACCAAACCCGCCACGATTGAAGGACCTTCGGACGCTTCAATGAGGCTGAATTACTCATCCTCCCACCTTAAAACCGGGTATCCGTCCGGTGTGGTTCTCCAAACATTTACCCAGTCGAAGCCCGGCATGTTTTGTTCGGCGGCGGGGCCGGTCATCTGCACGGTTGTAAGGCCGGTGGCACCTTCAGGGTTGCCTTGATCCACGGCTTTTGCCTGAGCTGTGGAATCGGTGTCCCAATACACATTCATCAACCCCCCGCTGTTTTTACCGGCCAAACCGCCTAAAATACTCTGCTCTAATGGCAAGATATACCCGGCAGCGAATGAGGTTTGAATACTGCCATTTTCAAGATTTTCCCCAACTATCCCCCCGAAGAAAAAATCTACATCAGGGTCAAAGTAACTATTAAATTCTGTGATTGAGTAAGAGTTGATAATCTCTCCGTCATTATACGCAACCAGCCCGCCAATAGACCCTCTCACATTAGATATGCGATTATCTCTACTAAATGAAGAGCGAATTACTCCGGAATTGAAAGTGGCTATACCTCCATTCAACCGCCCGGAAAATATAATAGCTGTTGTGGATGATTCTATTATTTCCCCCTCCATGTTTCGCCCAACCAAACCAGCCGATGCCTGACCACTTACAGTACCGGCACTTGTGGAGTTCAGAATTTGGCCACTATTTATGGCAACTAAACCAGCTGCAATACCGATGTTAACTGAGCTTCCTTGAAATCTTGAATTTTCGATAGCGCCTGTATTTATCCCCACTAGACCTCCTACTGGCTGGAATTGTGTTCCAACAAATCCATTGAATCTGCAATTTCTGATAGTCCCACCCTCATTAAAACCAACCAGCCCTCCGGCACCATTCATTTCATAGACATCAATAAAAAATGACAGCTCTTTACCTTTTTGATTTTGGTTGATATTAAGTGCATGATTTTGCCATTTTTGCTTATCGGGAATCTGATTTCTGTTATCCACATAAATATTTTCAAGAGTTGCATTTTTGATGTAACCAAAAAGGCCGCTGTGTATTAAAAATCTGCTAAAATGGATATGAAGATCGTTGATGCTATACCCATTTCCATTGTACGATCCGGTAAAAGGTGCTTCACGGGTCCCTATATACCTGAACCCAGATCCATTCTGAAGCTCAGCCGATGGGGAAGCATCAATATCCGCTACCTGGATAAAGTGTTTGTCCAGATATTCTTTTTCTTTAATTTCCTGCAACTGTTCAATTGTGGAAATCTGATATGGGTTGGCTTCGGTGCCGTTGCCACCATCGAAAAAACTCTTTTCATTTGAGTTTGAGCATGCAATTGCATAAAACAAAGTAGCTAAAATTAATAGAATTCGATAGTTGTTCATACATAATTTTTTATGAGATTACCAATCATTCCATATCCCTGCTCCCATTGATCCCCATTCATCTTTTATCAGTCCATTTAAATTTGAATCGAAAGGGTAATCGTTTTCATCGGTGCAGGGATGCTGATTAGGACTTGCATGAGCGAGGTTTTTAACTGGGTTTTGTGGATCACATTCTCCTTCAGGGTTGACACATTCCCAATCTGCGCTATTGCTTTGCGATACAAAATGATGATACTTACATGGTTGATTTCCACCTTCTGAGTAATTGGCAGAATAATATGCAACATTTGAAATACCGGGTTGAACAGCTTGACTAAACATTTTATTATCTGCAATATACAAGTGCTCCCCGGCTGCTAAACCTATACCACAACCTCCTGGATTTACGCCAATGTTGCCTACTGCTTCCTGATATTTCCCTCCTTCATCTCCAAGTACTATCGCACAACCAAACTGAGAAACTCCACTAGCATTATTACCGTTAAGATTTACTCTTGCCCGGTTGTTATTTACCTGAATATAATTACTACTTGTACCCTCTGAATCATAGATATTGATGAAGTCAAATAGATCAGATAACCCATATTTTGCTGTATGTTCTAAAGAATTATTATTGA
>REDS01000040.1 GCA_007693395.1 Balneolaceae bacterium
ATCCTGTTCTATTTTGGAAAATTAAACCTCTACCCACAAGGTTTCCCGTAGAACCTAAAAAAGTATGTGCTTATCAATATGCCGATATCTTTTGGCGAAGATTCATTTTGGTTTCGTACAGTTCGTTTTCCCGCAGAAGTTCTATGTGCATCTCATCTCCCTTTTCGTAATCTCTGAGCAGTGCACGGGCGTGCATTTCGCTTACCACACGTTCAGGACCAATTTTTACAATAATATCTCCCGGCATTATGCCACTCTCGTAAGCCGGGCCATTCTTATTCACGCTTATTACCAGCAGGCCTTGTACGTACGGCAGCCGGTAGCGGTAAACAAGCTGCTCCGTCATTGATGTGAACTCCATACCAGGATCATAATCAAGTGTTACTACTCCCCTGTTCAGCAACTGTGATATGATGCGGTCTACCCTGTTACTCGGAATTGCAAAGCTCAGGCCAACAAAACCTGCGCTTGTCCCACCGGTATAGATAAATGTGTTCACCCCAATAACTTTACCATCACTGTTAAGCAACGGACCGCCGGAATTTCCCCGGTTGATGGCTGCATCGGTCTGAATCATGTCGATATAGATTCTGGGATTATTGGGGTTTGCCCTAAAATCTCGGTTAATGGCACTGACAACGCCAACAGTAACCGTGGGCTGGCCGTCATCAAACAGGCCAAACGGGTTTCCAAGCGCAATGGCCCACTCGCCAACCAGTATATCATCAGAATCCGTAAACTCAATGTAAGGAAATACTTCATTGTCCGATTTTATTCGTAACAGTGCAAGATCGGTAAGTTCGTCACTGCCTATCAACTCGGCCTCGTACGAATCTCCGTAAATGGTGTGAATCATAATCTCCGTCGGCTCTTTACCAACAACATGCTGATTGGTTACAATCAGGCCATCTTCACTGATGATAAATCCTGACCCCATATTTGTATTATCGCGCGGAAGTTGTCCGCCAAAAAAAAACCTGAAAAACTCGTCTTGAATAGATTGAAATTGCTGCACTGGCTCCGTTGCCATAATACTAACAACCGATGAGCTTGCACTTTCTACTGCCATAGTAATTGCATTTGCGCGCCCGGCAGTTATTATCTCAGTATCTGATAAGTTGCCTTCAACCGAATAGTTATCCATTACATATTCATCATTGTTTTCGATGTATGCAGCAGAAAAAGGCAAATCCTCAATTTCGGCAGGCAGTTCTGCCTGGGGCTTTTCACTTGTACAAGCAACTAAAGCCAAAAACATGGCTAACAATGCAGTGATATGAATCTTCGAAACTTTCAATCAGAGTTGGTTTGAACCGATGCTTACCACTTCTTTTATTGCTTCCTTTAGCGGGCCCTTGTGCCAGGCACCGGCAGCTTTTTTGTGCCCACCGCCACCAAATTTCCGCGCCCATATATTCACATCCACATTACTTCTCGACCTCAGGCTCATTCTAACACCCTCATCACCATGATCTTTTAGCAAAATTGCAGCTTTTACGTTTTCAATACTCAGAGGATAATTAACGAAACCCTCGCAATCGGAGTATGTGGTACCTGTGTTTTGCAACATTTCCGGTGTAACGCACATTATTGCGATCTGATGATTCTCAAAAAGTTCAATTGTTTCGAGCGCGTTACTTAGCAGCTTAATCTGCGCAACTGTTTTGTTTGAGTAGATAGCTTCTGCAATTTCATTTGGTTTGAAACCGCCAATACGAAGTAGGTTGGCCGTTATCTCTACCGTTTCAGGGGTAACACTGTCGAACTGCAAAGACCCCGTATCTGTAATTATGCCGGTATATAACGCTCTCGCTATCTCTTCATCGATCTGATCGATATTGTGCTCTTCATACAGCTGATAAATCAACTCGCAAGTTGAAGAAGCTTGCACTTCAGAAATTGCTACTTCAAAACCATCATCCGGGTTAGGATGATGATCAATAATCCACACCGGTCGCGGATTGTTCTCATGCCAGTCAGCAAATGCACCAAAACGATGAGTTGCATTGCCATCCACAAGAATGAACAGATCAAACTCATTAAATGATCGTTCATCGGGTTTTTTGACGGGGAAAAAAGGCAGCATCCAGTGAAGGTTTTCGGGGATATCATCATCATTAAATGCGGTTACCGCATAGCCATTCTTCTGTAGCCATCTGCAAAGTGCAATTTGCGAGCCTATGCAATCACCATCCGGGCGCACATGAGAAATCACCCCGATTTTGCTGTGATTGTTTATCTTCGATAGAAATGTTTCAAACATCTGTGTATTGTTTGATTTGTGTGATCATTAGCAGCAACAAAAATCCTGCTTCTGGCAATGGATAGCAAAAAAATAATCTCAGGCTACAGAACCAAACGGCATCAAACCTATGAAAGCTTTCATACTTTGTAATGGTGAAATCCCTCCACTCTATCTGTTCAAAAAGAACGTAACCCAAGCTGATTTGATTATTGCCGCTGATGGGGGGGCATATCATGCCAATGAGCTCGGCATTACTGCAAACTACATTATTGGCGACCTCGACAGTTATACGCCATCGGGCGATGAAGCATCACAAATCATAAAAGATCCCGATCAGGAAACGAACGATCTTGAAAAAGCACTGAACCTTGCATTGAAAAAGTCAGCTAAGCATGCAATTGTGGTAGGAGCAACCGGCCGCAGGCTCGATCACACTTTAAAGAACCTCTCTGTTCTGCTGCAGTTTCATCCAAAATTTGAAACTCTCTTTTTTTTAGACCGCTACTGTACAATTCAGCTGGTTGATTCACCTTTTTCACAAAACATTGAGCCCGGCACTTCTGTTTCACTTTTTCCGATATCCGGAAGTGTTGAGGGAATCACTACCAGAGGCCTGCAATACCCATTAACAAACGGGGTACTTCGTAACGGTGTACAGGATGGCAGCTCTAACAAAACTGTAAAAAAAAGTGTCGAAATTGAGTTTAAAAAGGGAGACCTTCTACTTCTTATAAATCACAAACCATCGGAATAGTGTCCTCACAATTCTCCCTGCTTGACTGGTCTTTTGTTGCAGCGTATTTCATTTTTCTCATCTGGCTGAGCTGGAAGAAGGGCTGGAAAGCAGAGTCTGAAGAAGATTTTCTACTTAGCGGACGCAAAGTTACCCTGCCTGCATTTATCGCCACGCTTGTTTCTACATGGTATGGGGGAATTCTCGGAATTGGAGAGTGGAGCTATCAATTTGGTATTTCGCAATGGCTGATTCTCGGCATCCCTTTCTATGTATTTTCTGCTCTCTTTGCGGTCTTTCTTGCGGGGAAAATACGCCTTAACAAAGCACTCACCATACCCGAGGCTATCTCAAATTATTACAGCAAGCGTGCAGGACGCATCAGTGCCCTGCCGATATTTATTCTTGTAAGCCCGGCTCCATACATTTTAATGCTTGGGCTTCTGTTTCAGTTTCTTACAGGCGGGGATGCACCTTTTCTCTTTTATGCCACTCTTGTAGCTCTATTTTCTGTACTCTATATAACCATTGGTGGATTTGGAGCCGTTCTTCGAACCGATATGTTGCAGGTTGTACTTATGTTCAGCGGATTCATCATACTGTTGATTTTCGCAATTAAGGAATTTGGAGGATTTGGCACCCTGATCGCGGACCTTCCATCCGGCCATCTTGATATTACCGGCGGTAATTCTTGGCAATATATTCTTGTATGGTTTTTTATTGCTTTATGGACCTTTGTTGACCCCAGTTTTCATCAACGGGCTGCGGCGGCAAAATCCCCCGAAACCGCCCGTAAAGGTATTTTCTACTCCATTGGGTTCTGGATGGGCTTTGACTTTTTAACCTGTTTTGCCGGCCTCTATGCTTTCGCCATACTTGGCCCCGGGCTGGAACAACCTGTACTGGCGTACCCAATACTTGCTGATCAAATTCTGCCCATAGGCTTTAAGGGGCTTTTCTTTCTTTCGCTGCTGGCTACAATCATGTCTACATTAGATAGCTATCTTTTCATCTCAGGGCAAACATTAGGGCGCGATTATCTTCTCAAATATTTTCCGCGGGCAAATCCCAATATGCTCACCAGAATCAGCATACTTATTTCCGCGATGCTCGGAATTCTGCTGATTATCATTTACCCGAGCGTCATCGACTTGTGGTACGTTATCGGTTCAGTATTTATACCGGGCCTGCTGGTGCCTGTACTGGGTATTTATCTGAAACCTTTTCGGGTTCCTCCAACATTTGTACTCTACTCAATAATCGGTTGTACTTCGGTATCTCTCTCGTGGTTACTGCTTGGAACTGTGTTTACAGCTCAGGATGGCAGCTACACGTTTTATGGGATTGAACCGTTTTATCCCGGCCTGTTTACTGCGATAATTCTGTGGATTTGGGGGCGGGCAGTTTCTTCTAATGGAGCTTAATCAGCCGGTGCTTTCAGGTTGATTTGAGTATATGCCCCAGATTCAATTTATGAATTGGAATAAGGTATTTGTTCGAAAAAACATCTTTCTGAATGCCCAGAAGGCCTGTGCCGCGAAAATCAACCACGCAGTAATTCTCTTCTGAGTTTACCACTTCACCAATTCCATAATATTCGGGCGATGGGCCATAGTAAACAAGGTCACCCAGCTGAAGCGTGTTGGATGCCCTTCTGTGGTACGGATAGATTACAGGTAAAAGGTCTAAACGGTATGAAAGTCGTCTGTTTTTTGTTGCCATTGTTTACTGCTTAATGGAAAGTTATTTCCCGTTCTTCTTTTCCTGTTTGTTTAAATGTTATCCATTTCTTTTCGTTCGGTAAAATCTCTAAAATACGCTCCGGCCACTCCACAATGCAAACGCCATCGCTATAGAAATAGTCTTCAGCACCAATTTCAAGAGCTTCAGTGTAATGTTCAAGCCTGTAGCAATCGAAATGATAAATGGGCATAGTGCCTTCGTACTCATTGATTACAGTGAATGTTGGCGAGCTTACCTCACTGCCCGAAAGACCCAGTCCCTGCACAAATCCGCGCACGAAATTGGTTTTCCCGGCACCAAGATCCCCTTGCAGGCATACAATGTCTCCGCGATCAATTGTACCGGCGTACTCTTTGGCTAAAACCATGGTCTCTGCTGCGCTGCTGCTCCTCACACGCTTCATTTTTTATCCACGAGGCTTAAGGGTAGCTACTGGTAAAATCATCTCTTCCATGGATGCACCACCATGCTGAAAAGTATCCTTGTAGCGATTCTGAAATTTGTTGTAGTTGTTGGGGTACACAAAGAAATAGTCTTCTTTTGCAATGATGTAACTGTTTGCGGGTGGATCTACAGGTAGCTGATACTCAGCCGGCTTGTCGATAAAAATCGCAGCATTCTCTTCCGCTTTCAGGTTTCTGCCATATTTGTAGCGCAGGTTCGTAGCTGCATCTCTGTCGCCAAACACTTTGGTATCCCGCATAGATCGTATACTGCCATGATCAGTTGAAACCACCACCGTTACATTCTCATCCGCAAGTTCTCTGAACATCCTAAACAGGGACGAGTGCTGAAACCACGTTTCTGTGATAGATCTGAATGCAGAAACATCCGGTGCCAGTTGCTTTAATACCTCAGAATCCGAACGGCTGTGCACAAGCGTATCCACAAAATTGTAGATAATTGTTGTGAAGCTTGTCTGCGTATAGTTGTGCAGTTTATCCACAATACGGTTGCCATCTTCCGGCTGAATTATTTTTTCATACTTAACCTGTTCGGGCAGCTGATTGCGGTTTAAATATTTCTTCAACAGCTCTTCTTCGTGGCGGTTTAAAGATTTTTCATCCTGCCCCATCTCCCATAAATCGGGATATCTTCGCTGAATTTCGAGCGGAAACAGCCCCGAGTAGATCGAGTTCCTCGAAAATGGCGTAGCTGTTGGCAATATCGAGAAATAAAAATCTGTTTCGATCGAGTAAAAATCTGTGAGCATCCGCTGAAAAAGAAGCCACTGATCATATCGCATGCAATCAATCAAAAAGAAAACCACCGTCTCTCCTTTTTCAAGGTGTGGAAATACCTTTCTCTTGAGCAGGTCTGGGCTAAGGGTTGGATGTACAGCAGGATTGCGCTTCAGCCAATGCTTGTACTCACCCTGAATAAACCGCCCAAATGCCTGATTTGCCTGCTGAAACTGATCCTGCAGAACCTGTTGCAGGGCATCGTCGCTCGCTTCGAGATTCAGCTCCCAATGGGTAAGCATTTTATAGATTTCAATCCATTCCTGCCATGACGTGCGATCATTAAATTTGGCAGAGAGTTCATTAAAATTCCTTAAATACGATTGCGCCGCTTTTTCATTCTGTATTCTTCGTTTATCCAGAATACGCTTTACAGTGAGCAGAATCTGATTGGGATTTACCGGCTTTATCAGATAGTCGGATATTTTATTTCCAATGGCATCCTCCATGATTGACTCTTCCTCACTTTTCGTAATCATCACTACAGGAAGGGAGGGTTGAATATTCTGAATTTGTTCAAGAGTAGCGAGGCCATCCAGGCCGGGCATCTGTTCATCCAAAAATACAATGTCGAACGGACGTGTTTTTATCAGTGAAACCGCATCCTCGCCATTGGTGACAGGAGTGATATTGAACCCCTTATTTTCAAGAAAAATAATATGCGATTTCAGCTGATCGATCTCATCATCAGCCCATAAAATTCGGTTCGACATGCTAAGCAATTAAAATGTTTATCAGTTTAAATAGACTAATTCACTTCTAGAACGTGCAAATAAGTGAGTCCATTATAAACTGCTCAAAAATAGCGAATGATGGAACCGTATAAAATATTTGTAACAAGTTTTAAGAAATGAGCAACTTACAGGGTTATAAGTGGCTTCATAACTTCCAGGCGCCGCTCACCAATCCCCCGAATCTCAAGAAGCTGTTCTTTTGATGTGAATTTTCCGTTCTCTTCGCGCCAGTCAATAATCCGCTGTGCAAATGCAGGGCCTATTCCTGGAAGCGCCTGCAACTCTTCTGCTGTAGCTGTATTTATGTTTATTTTCTCTCCACTATCTACCCGCTCTTCGATCCGGTTTACTCTTTTGGTGGTATCTGCTTCCGATAAATCAGCTGCCGGGCCGGGTAATTGTGGCTCTGCTGCCGGTTCATACCGTGCCATAATTTGCCGGTGTTCCTGTTCAGCCACCGCACTTCTTTCCAGGAAAACAGCTTCAAGCTCGGCATAATAGCCGGGATCTGTGGTAACGGAAGGTTTATACAATGCGTTTATTGAGGTTAGCAATACAAGTGTAGCAAAAAGCAGTGATATCGCAATTCTCTCAGATCGGTTTATCTCAAGTTTTTCTATAAAAAAGAAGATTTTTCTCTTCATTCGGAACCTCCGGTTTAATTCAGGCTATGAATTCAAATTCTGAACATTTTCAGCTTAAACAGTAATAATGCTTCCTTATATTTATGAGCTGAAAATCGGCCAAACCTTACACTATTTTTTTTGATGGGTAGTTTTATTGGTGAAATTAACGGGGTAAATGTAATCTGGAATAAATCCGGCGAGGGGAAACCGCTTCTTTTTTTACATGGCTGGGGCAGCAGTTCTGCTTCTTTTTCACCTATACTGAATCGTATACAGTCTTTTAGAACCTGTTATTTACCCGATCTTCCCGGTTTCGGCAAATCCGGCAAACCCAAACAGCCCTGGACAGTCTCTGATTATGCGGATGCCATAGAAATATTTATCCAAAAACAGCTGCCGGATGGACCTTTTGACCTGCTTGTTCACTCGTTCGGAGCACGAATTGCGATAAAGCTTTTAATCCGCCCCAAACTTTCATCGCGCATCGAGAAGGTGATTTTTACCGGAGCTGCTGGCCTGGTACCTAAAAGGAGTGCATCTTATTACTTCAAAAAAAACACCGCTAAATTGTTAAAGCTACCGTTTCACATTTTACCTGCAACCTTGCGTGAACGGGGCCTGATGCGCCTCAGAAAAAGTGCCCTTTGGAAAAGCTTGGGATCTTCAGATTATCAAAAACTTGGCGGTGTAATGCGTCAAACTTTTGTTAACGTGGTGACAGAACATCTGGATGAGGAACTTCCAAAAATATCTCACGAAATATTACTCCTCTGGGGGAGAAATGATACAGCAACACCACTTGAACAGGCAAAACGAATGGAAGCTGGCCTGAAAAATTGCGCCCTTGTTACCATTGCCAATGCGGGACATTACGCCTTTATTGATAAACCGGCACAGTTTGCGGCTATTGCGTTAGCATACCTTGAACCGGAATAACAAAATTCAAAACAGATTATACTACAAGTTTGTAACTCGTACACGTGCCCTCTTCCTTACCGTTTTTCTCGCACTCTTCCCGTTTTTCGAAACCCTGGGTTGAGAATTCAAGAATTTCGCCCTTTTTATCGGTTCTTCTCCATCTCCATTCGCCCTTTATATCCTGGTATATTTCGCATTTTGGCATAAATAATCACGTTTATTTTTGTTTACATCCTTATATATCACACTTTTTTGAACCATTTTCAACTTTATTCGGGTAAACTTGCTTTTTGGAGTGCATCAAAAAAACATGTGGGATCAATTTTCTCCTTAATTATAACGCTTTTTACTTCTTCTGCATCTGATTCATTACCTTGAAACAGAACGAACTACATTGATATGGTAAATGAAAAAATACAGAGGCTGGCAATATTAATTGATGCTGATAATGCACAGCCTGCTATTACAGAAAATCTGCTGGCAGAAATTGCCAAGTATGGCACAGCTAATGTAAAAAGAATTTATGGCGACTGGACCCAGCCTCAACTGCGCAGCTGGAAAGAGCTGCTGCTTGAATATTCCATCCAGCCCATTCAGCAGTTTGGATATACCAAAGGAAAAAATGCCACCGACAGCGCTCTTATTATAGACGCAATGGACCTGCTCTACACCGGTAAGTTCGATGGATTTTGCCTCGTATCAAGCGACAGTGATTTTACAAAGCTAGCTGCCCGAATACGGGAGTCGGGCCTTACTGTTTATGGGTTTGGAGAGCGGAAAACCCCTGAACCCTTTGTGGCTGCCTGCGATAAATTTATCTACACCGAGGTACTTGCCAAAGATGAAGACGAACGCGAACAGCGGCAGCGCAGGCCAACTACTTCTCTAAAACAGGATACTAAACTCGTAAACCTTGTACGAAATGCGATTGATGCATCATCGGATGAGAGCGGCTGGGCACACCTCGCGCCGGTTGGCAGTTACATTGCAAAACAGTCGCCCGGATTCGACCCCCGTAATTATGGATACAAAAAACTGGGCGAACTACTTAATGCTATGAATCTCTTTGAATTTGATGAACGAAAAACAGGCGATGGACACGCCAAAGCCCTCTACATCCGCGATAAACGAAAATAGCTGCCATGAAACTGCTCTTCCTTATTCCTGCATTTCTGCAATTAACACTGCCGCCGGCTCCGGCACAGCAAACATCATGCTACGATACGATCATCCGAAATGGGATAATTTTCGACGGAACCGGCAATGCTGGTTTCACCGCAGATATTGGCATAGTGGATGACCGCATTAAAACAGTTGGCGAAATTGATGCCGATGCTTGCACAAATCATGAAATTGATGCTGAGGCTAAAGCTGTAACCCCGGGTTTCATTAACATGCTGAGCTGGGGCGCAAATCCGCTGATGGCCGATGGCAGATCAATGAGTGGTATCAAACAGGGTGTTACTCTGGAGCTTTTTGGAGAAGGGTCATCCATTGGGCCTTTAAATGAACAGATGAGATCAGATCGCTGGGGGGATAACTCTGACAACCACCCTTGGCGAACCCTTGGTGAAGGGCTGCTGTGGATGGAAAATAACGGTGTATCAACAAATATCGGCTCATTTGTTGGCGCAACAACAGTTCGCATACACGAAGTTGGATATGATGATCGCGAACCCACGGCTGAAGAGCTTCAAAATATGAAGAATCTTGTGGAAGAAGCTATGCAGGAAGGAGCGATGGGATTAGGTACATCGCTGATTTATGCTCCCGCATTTTATGCCTCCACAGACGAATTGATTGAACTCTCAAAGATTGTGAGCCAATACAACGGCATGTATATCTCACATATACGAAGTGAGGGAAATCGGTTCGTAGAATCGGTTGAAGAACTCCTGAAAATAGGCCTCAAGGCAGGGCTGCACGCAGAAATTCATCACCTGAAAGCAGCAGGTAAGCAAAACTGGCACAAGCTGGATACTGTGATTGATATGGTTGATGAAGCACGTTCCGGCGGGCAATCCGTTACGACAAACATGTACACCTACAACGCGGCAGCCACCAGCCTTGCAGCTATATTCCCGCCTTGGACTCAGGATGGCGGCCATAATCGCTGGATAGAGCGCCTCAGTGATCCTGAAACCAGAGAAACAATTATTCAGGAAGTATATACAGACTCTGATGAGTGGGAAAACTTTTACCTGATGGCCGGAGGCGGTGAAGGGATTATTCTCGTGGGTTTCAGAACAGAAGCGTTGCAAAAATATGTGGGAATGACCCTGGCTGAAGTAGCCAATGAGCGCGGATCTGGTGATGAGGTAAAAACCGCTATTGAACTCACCATAGAGGATAACAACCGGATAAGCGCAATCTATTATCTGATGAGTGAAGAGAATGTGCGCCGTCAAATTCAAATTCCATGGATGAGTTTTGGCTCAGATGGCGGTACGTTTGCAGCTGAAGGAGATGTTTTGAACCGCATGGTGCATCCGCGGGCGTGGGGGAATTTTGCGCGTCTGCTCGGTAAATATGTTCGTGATCATCAGCTCATTTCTCTGGAGGAGGCTATTTTTCGGCTGACCGGGCTTCCGGCTGAAAATTTAAAGCTTCAAAAACGCGGTTTTCTCAGAGTGGGATACTACGCAGATATTGTAGTTTTTGATCCCGAAACCATCCAAGATCATGCTACGTTTGATAATCCGCATCAATACGCTACCGGTGTTGAGCATGTGTTAGTAAATGGTGTGCAGGTTTTGGAAAACGGATCTCACACCGGCGAAAAACCAGGCCGGTTTATTAAGGGGCCCGGATACTACATGGAAATTGATCAACAAAAGGCTGCTTACATGGAAAAAGTAACAGAAGAGCTTCAGCAAAAAATCAAACAGAATCCCGGCAAAGAGTTCCGCTTACTGCTTGTGGTGAAAGAGGGTACCGACCCGGCCACACTCCCTGTGAATGTAAAAGAGGTTTATATGTCGAATATTTTTCTTCTTTACGCTAACGGCCGGCAAATCATAAAACTGGCTGCGTTAGATTCAGTTAAAAGTATTGAAGAAGATGGTGAGGTTACTGGATTTTAAATTCTTTAGAATCCCCGATGTAATGAGGCCGAAAATTTCTCCAGTCACCGGTTTCAAAACTATCGTTTGTTTGAGGAGTTAGTCCGGTATTTTAGAGTATCCCTCAGTTGAAAGCGTAAAGAAGGCTGTTGAAACAATTAATATTACAATGAGAGTGTACCGGAACAGTATTTTCATGTTCAAACTCATTTCAAGTTAGTTCATTGATCTATATGATACTATCTATTTTAGCGTGCCAATTGGCCGGAGATTTTTGCCTTCCTGGCCAGTAACATCATCTCCCAGGTCCTCACGTGCCTTTTCGGCCAACGCTTCAAGACGATTTACAACATCGGGATTCTGCTCTGAAACATCAGTGGTTTCCCCTATATCTTCTTTTAAATCATACAATAGTTGCACTCTTCCTTCTTCGGGGCGATATACGTGTAATTTCCATTTTCCACTTCGTACTGCTTGTAATCGATCATCCTTATAGTAGTAAAATGCTTCGTAAGGGCTTTGAGCATTCGTATCACCGGATAAAATTGGCCATATATCATGACCGTCTATGATTCTGTCATCTGGAAGTTCAGCACCTACAATTCTTGCAATTGTTGGAAATAAGTCCATTGCTGTTGTCAATTCATCCGAAACACTTCCCGCAGGAATTTGACCCGGCCAGCGAATTATAAACGGGACCCGCATTCCTCCCTCCCATGTTGAATTTTTTGCTCCCCGCAGCGGACCATTTGAACCATGCTGATATGTAATCTCACCCCTGGTAGGTCGTCCAATTCGGTCTGACGTCCAAACCCAGCCACCTTCACCTTCCCATACTTGTGCTCCGTTATCTGAAGTAAATATCACTATCGTACTGTCATCAAGGCCCAGATTTTCGAGATGTTGCAGAATGCGGCCAACACTCCAGTCAAGTTCCTCAATAGTATCACCGTATAAGCCATATTCAGATTTACCATTAAAGTGATGAGAACTTGCTATTGGTACATGAGGCATGACGTGTGGCAGATAAATGAAAAATGGCTCATCTTTGTGAGTAGTGATAAAATTTACTGCTTCTTCGGTGAATCTGTTTGTCAGAAATCGTTGATCTGGGTCGGTTTCTATAACATGCTCATTCCGAAAAAGCGGGAGGGGTCCAACAAGGAAATTATCAGCTATTTGGTAATTGAGATGCGCCATATCGTTTGAATAAGGTATACCGAAATAGTAATCAAAACCCTGTCGGGTGGGCAAAAACCGAGTGTGATGACCCAGGTGCCACTTCCCAATTATTGCAGTAGCATAACCTTTGTCTTTCAACATATCAGCTATCGTAATTTCATCAGTGTTCAGGCCAGTATCGGAAAATGGAAAAAGTACCCGGTATGCCAGCCCAACTCTTTTAGGATAACTTCCTGTTAGTAAGGCCGCACGTGAGGGTGTACATACTCCTGCAGCTACATAGAAATCTGTGAATCTCATTCCCTCTTTAGCCATTCGATCTGTATGCGGAGTATTCAATTCCGTATTTCCATAAGAGGCTAAATCACCATATCCCTGGTCGTCGGTAAAAATGATAATGATATTAGGCTTTGTTTTATCACTGTTTTGAGCAAAAGATGTTGAAAACATAAAGAAGGCTGTTGAAACAGCCAGCATTATGATGAGAGCCCGCTGGAGCACTGTTTTGATTTTAAATTTCATTATCAGGTTAGTTATTGTCTTAGATTTTAAATCCTGCAAAAACGAGAATCGGTTAGTTGAGGGGTAACCCGGGTGGTTTTATTCATGAATTTTTGACAAGTTTTTATCACGATAAAGGCACCTCCTAATCTTTGTGTTCATACTTCCACCTCCACTTAATTGGGACTTTTAGATACTACTTGAAGCTATTTAGAGTGATGATTTCGTCACCATACAACCATTTTCAATCACAGGCTCTGTAAAGAAACGAGTCCGCTGTGATGGGGGAGTGTCATCGGGTGGTATAGGAGGATATCGATCAAGGTCTATATCAAGCCGCTGCCCTTCTGCATTCAACTGTTCTCTGAGCTTTTGGTAGTTAATATCGTGTATATCCACCCCTTCCTCGAGCGCCAGGCTTGCCGCTATAGCTGCAGATTGTCCCAACATCATAAATACAGGCTCCATGCGTATGGATCCGAATGCGATGTGAGAGGATGACACACCATTGGTGCAGACAAGCAGATTGCTACACTCATTCTTTTTTGGAAGCAGGGAGCGATATGAAATTGCATAAGGGCCACCGGTAGACGCTTCAATGTTCCCTTCGTTTTGCACGCAACCCTGCTTTGTTATATATCTTTGCACGTTGTGGGAGTCCATCGCGTAAGAACCCAGCCCAACCGGATCATCCGCTATTTGTAAACGCCGGCAATCATTTTCTGTGGTTACATACTCTCCAATCATCCGCCTTGCTTCGCGAACATAAATCTGTGAAGGCCAGTTACTGTTTTCCGTGAACTCATCCGCAGCCAAACCCCATTTCTTCACCTCACTACGAATTTCTTCGGGTATACGTGTATGATTTGCCAGTGTCCACATCAGCCCACGCTGGTAATGTTCCTGTTTCTCGATGATGGCTTCCCGGGTGGCATAATTCCCGTCCGGGTACTCATAATTCACGCCAATCATATTGGTGGAAAAACCCCAGCGATTATTGGTATCTGTCTTTCTGTTGGGCATCGCTTCGGCCAGCCAGGGGATTCTGTTTTCACCCGCTTCGAAGTTTCGGAAAAGCAGTTCATACTGAAGTTCGTCATAACCTTCAGGTTTCTCGAACGGAACTTTGATCTCATCAGCATCTGTAAGGCACATCCGAAAACAATACGCCTGCAGGCGATTATCTTCCGAGAACTCTTCACCCGGATCACCATCATGTACTCCCGGTAATACGCCGCTTTGCGGATTGCCGGGTTCGATGTACGGATCCACAAATCCCGGAAAAATATGGTTGTGTGTTCGTACTTTTTGAACACCATTCAGAGTTTCTCCATACGTATCGTTCGCCTCACGCCCTACGTGGTACGATACACCTGCCATTGCCATCAAATCGCACTCGTAGGATGCATCAATAAACACTTTGCCACGGTAAACATTACCATCTTCTGTTTCGATGGACTGAATTCGATCCCCTCTTTTTTCAACACCTCGGCTGCCAAGAACTATCCGGTCGTTCATCACTACAGGTACACCGGCCTCCTTCAGCATCTGTTCATAAATAGTTTTTACCACATGCGGTTCAAAGCCAAACATTCCGTCTCTGTCCGGCTGAAAAAAGCGGCCGCTTCTGTCCATATATTCCTGTCTGTCCTCGAATTTCCAGGAGTCTTCATCGCGATAGTACTCCCTGATCTGGCTATAGAACTCGAGCGACATCCCCCCGATTGTCCCTTCTATTCCAATATCTGTAGCACCTAATCCTCCGGTTGTGAGTCCGCCAAGATGCCCGGATGGCTCAACCAGAATTACCGACTTTCCTTTCCGTGCAGCAGCCACGGCTGCGATAATACCGCCTGAAGTTGCTCCATAGATTACGATATCATACTCTTTACTCTCACCCATACCACCACAACTCATTAGATGTGATGGCAACAACAAACCACCTGCAAGTGCCAGTGATCCTTTTAAAAAATTACGACGGTCTATATTCATTTATGCAACGTTTTCAGTTTAGATTTATCTGTTATCGTCATTCTTATTTCTTTCCCATTTCACTGGTAAGTTCTTTAATTCTCGTTCAAGCTCTTGTAACATTTTACGCTCGTCCTCACGTAAATCCTCAAGATCATATTCAATTGCATCTATTGGGTAGGGCTGTACTTTTTTAAACACCCCTTCTTCTGTTACTATCCACTCTTTCGTGCGGAGGATTCTTGCAGCTGTTTGTATATGAACCCATTCTCTTGGCTCATACAAATCACCACTGTTTGTCAACAATTGAGCAAAACTCCTGCCATCTATGGGTTCTTCAGGATGAGTGGCACCCGCAATATCGACAAACGTTGGAAAAAAATCAGCCGCTTCTATTAAGTCACTGTTTTTGCTTCCCGGTTTAATCATAGCCGGCCATCTCATCAATAACGGCACCCGGCTGCCGCGATCTGTTAATGTGCCCTTACCGCCATAAAACACCTCACCATTCATAAATGAGTATAAAAACTGATCCGTGCCGTTATCTGATAAGAAAATAACAAGTGTATTGTCAGCAATATCCAGGCTTTCCAATGTCTCAAGTAAGCGCCCTACATTATAATCCAGACGCTGTACCATGTCTGGGAAGTATTTTGGAATACCATAATCTATACCACGAGAGAACCCGGTTCTCAAAATCTGGTCTTTACTATCAGGTGTAGGTACCCAGGGAAAATGTGGCAGCAATGCCGAATAATATGCCATAAATGGTTTTCCCTCCCGATGACTTTCTTCCATAAAATCCGATAAAAATTCTACCAGTACATCAGGCCCGTATCTGTCTTTAATTTCCTCATGAATTACAACACCATCGTTTCTGTAGTACGGATTATGAAACCTTGTTGTACGTTCACCCTCTTCGGTCTGGATTTGCCAAAGCATATAGTTGTCAAAGCCATACTCATTCAGCCAATCCTGATGTGCTAAAAATGATAATTGCCATTTTCCGGCTATGGCCGTTTTATACCCTGCCTCTTGTAACTGCCGTGCAAAACTGGGTTCAGAGACATCGAGAATGTTATCTTTATGCCTTTGATAATCAAATATTGGAAAGATTGTATTTGTTCTAAATGGATAGCGGCCTGTAAGTAACTCTGAACGCGTAGGCGTACAAGTTGGATTGACAAACATATGGGTAAACAACATTCCTTCATCTGCCAACCGATCAATATTTGGAGTTTTAATCAGATTATTCCCATATGCGCTAACATACTCCAGACCCAGATCGTCTGCCATAATGAAGAGAATATTTGGAGGGTCATCATTTGATGAAAAAGATTTGTTACTAATCTTTTCTGCTAACAGCACAGGTGAAACCACCAAACTTAAAATTAACAATAATACAATCCATTTAAAGATATTCATTTATACAGTTGTCTTGGTTATTTATGATTTTATTTAATGCAGGAGAATTTTTAATTACTCCAATTATTAATCCACCTTAGATAAAATAGATGAG
>REDS01000035.1 GCA_007693395.1 Balneolaceae bacterium
TCTTTATCCCCAAATCATTTTTATCAAAAGAAGCACAGCATGTTGAGGGTTTTGCGAAAGAGTGTGCTGTTATTACACACAGCCGCCTGAAAAGTGTAGACGGTGGTGTTGAGGTTGATCCGGATTCGCGCCTCGAGGAAGAACTGATTGTTCGTCCCACATCAGAAACAATCATTTGGGATGCCTACAGGGGCTGGATCCAATCGTACCGGGATTTACCAATTCTTATCAACCAGTGGGCAAACGTTGTTCGCTGGGAAATGCGTACCCGGTTGTTTTTACGAACGATGGAATTTCTATGGCAGGAGGGCCACACCGCTCACGCAACCGAACAGGAGGCCATTGAAGAAACGCTGCAAATGCTCGAAGTATACCGGAAATTTGCAGAGGATTACATGGCCATGCCTGTAGTTACCGGGGTAAAAACTGCTTCCGAACGCTTTGCCGGTGCCGTAGATACATACTGTATTGAGTCACTTATGCAAGATGGGAAAGCACTTCAGGCAGGTACCTCCCACTTTCTTGGACAAAATTTCGCAAAAGCTTTTGATGTAAAATTTCAGGATAGCGACGGAGAGCACAAATATGTATGGGCAACAAGCTGGGGTGTATCAACACGATTGATCGGCGGGCTGATTATGACCCACTCTGACGATAACGGCCTTGTATTACCTCCAAAACTGGCACCTACACAGGTGGTGATCATTCCCATTTTCAAAAATGATGAACAAAAGTCGAAAGCTATTTACTATGCAGAACCGATGATCAAAGAGCTTAGAGCGAATGGCGTTTCTGTTAAACTCGATGATCGTGATAATTTTAAGCCAGGATGGAAGTTTGCAGAACATGAGGCACAGGGCACACCGGTACGAATTGCTATTGGGCCGAGAGACATTGAAAACGGCAACATTGAAGTTGCCCGCCGCGATACACTCGAGAAAACCATCGTCCCAATTCAGGGTTCGGCTGAAAAAATCACGAAACTTCTCGCAACCATTCAGAACGATCTTTTTGAAGCAGCAAAAAAACGGCGTGAAGAGAGTACGCAATACGCAGAGAATTACGACGATTTCAAGGTAATGATTGAAAAAGGCGGATTTATCTATGCCCACTGGGATGGAACCGAAAAGACAGAACTGAAAATAAAAGAGGAGACAAAGGCAACCATTCGTTGCATCCCCCTGAATGGTGATGATACCCCCGGAGCCTGCATGGTAACCGGCAAGCCATCTAAGAAGAAAGTTCTGTTTTCAAGATCTTACTAACCAAACAGCAATGAAACCGCCTTTTCACATACCGGCAGAGTGCAAACTCTACACAGCTGAACAGAGCCGAAATGCCGACAACAAAACCATTAATGAGTTTGGCATTGACGGATTCACCTTGATGGAACTGGCTGCAGAAGGTGCATCAAGACACATTCTTGAGTTACAAAACAGAAATAAGCACGGCCTGTTTATTTGCGGAAAAGGTAACAACGCGGGAGACGCACTTGCCGTTGCAAGATACCTCATAAACGACGGAGCCCATTCTGCTACGATTTACCCGGTTTTTGGAACGGATAATTTATCTCCGGATGCAGAAAAAAATCAGAAACTTCTTAAATCTTACTCAGAGCATGGTGCAAATATCGCATTTGTTACCAGCCTGAAGCAGGCTGATCTCTCCGGCTTCGATTACATCGTAGATGGAATTTTTGGCACCGGTTTAAAGAGTGACCTGAAAAATCCTTTACCTGAAATAATCTATCAAATAAATGCTTCTCAAATTCCTGTATATGCTATGGATATTCCTTCAGGGCTTGATGCTGATACAGGTCGTATAAGAGGGGCATCTATTCATGCTTCAAAAACGTTTACGTTCGGCACCAACAAACTTGGCTTTCTGTTTGATGATGCTCCTGCAGTATGTGGAGATGTTGTTTTTATCAAGTTACCCTTTCCGCAGCATGTTCTCGAAGCGAGTGCATTTTTACTGAATCAAAAACTTTATGAGAATCTGCCTGATAAAAAAGTCCATCGGCAACATAAATACGATGGCGGTGTGGTACACATAGTAGCCGGCTCTGAAGGTTTAACAGGTGCAGCCATTATGGCCGCAAAAAGTGCGTGGAAACAGAGTGCGGGAGCTGTTTTTCTCTATACACCCAAGAAGCTTTTACCGGTTTATGAAGCAACTTTGCCACAAGTCATCAAAATTCCTGTTGGAAGTGATGAAGATACGTTTTTCAAACCTGAGCATGCTCAACAGATAAAATCAATCCTATCACAAAAAAAAGGTACACTTCTTACAGGCCCGGGAATCGGAACAAGAGAACAGACAAAGGCACTAATTATTGATCTGCTAAAACATTTTGAAGGTTACGCTGTTATCGATGCAGACGCACTTGCAGCCTTAAATGATTTAAATGCGTTTTCTGTGGAATTGAGGAAGAACTGGATTCTTACTCCACACAAAGGCGAAGCCGTAAAATGGCTCAATGGGCATGTTGAGCTTTATTCCGAACGGTTTCATTGGGCTGATGAATTTCAGAAGCAATACCATACAAACATTTTTTTAAAAGGAAGCCCTGCAATTCTCTCTTTGGCTTCATCAAAACCGTTCATTACAGGCTACAATACCGCAATTTTTAACCGCGCGGGATTTGGTGATGTACTTTCGGGTGCTATTGCTGCTAATATTTCTCTTGAAAAAAGTATACCTGCTGCAACAATCCGCACACTTTATGAAACTTACGTGGCGTTGACGCCTTTAATTGGTAAACAAACTATTGGCCCGGAAAACCTTTTATGATTAAAGCAGCTATCCGCTTTTTTGTTGAAAACAGTTTGATTATAAATGCTTTACTGATTTTAACAACTGCCGCAATACTCTTCTTGACAATATCTCCCTCTGAGAATTTGGGTTCTTCAAGCCTTTATCAGTACGATAAGCTTGGGCATTTTTCGATGTTTTTCGTCTGGACATTCCTTTTTGGGCTCTATCTGATCTCAGTTAAAAAGTATAATGTTAGCCTTATCGCAATTTTTCTTGCAGGCACATCTTTCGGAATTGCAATAGAAGTAGCACAGGAATTACTGCCTTTTGGAAGAAATGGTAATGTACACGACGCCGTTGCCGATACACTGGGAAGCCTTGCGGCAGTTATACTTCTCTATTTTTTTAAGAAAAAATATCCAATAGAGAATAGTGTTACTGTGAGCCAGGAATAAAAATGATAATATCTAATTACATTAATTCGTTGGAAAAATAGATGAAAATCAATTATACTTCATCCTGACTTCACATTAGCCAAAACAACACACTCAATATGATTGAAAGAAAAAAACCAGATGCTGATTTAAGAAACTATTATACTGTTTATCTTGAATTAGGCTTGATAATTACCTTGGTGATTTTCATAGTCGCTGTGAGAATTGACATAACAAGCCTCGGCCCGGAAGAAATAGTATTAGACGAACAGGAAGTTATCGAGATGGAAGAAATTATCCAGACTCGGCAAATTGAAACTCCTCCACCCCCACCAAGACAGCCGGTACCTGTTGAAGTACCAAATGACGAAATAATTGAAGATGTTGATATTGATATTGGCGGTGATCTTGATCTTGGTGGTGCGCTCAGCATGCCTCCTCCACCTCCACCGGCCGAAGATGAACCGGAAGAAGATTTCTTCGTCGTAGTAGAAGACATGCCGGAATTAATTGGCGGACTTGCAGAACTTCAGCGTCAAATACGTTACCCGGAGATGGCACGACGTGCAGGAATTGAAGGGCGTGTTTACATTCAGTTTATTGTAAATGAGCGCGGAGATGTTGAAGATCCTCGTGTTATCCGTGGAATTGGCGGTGGTGCTGATGAAGAAGCATTACGTGTTGTTAGCCAGGCAAAGTTCAGGCCCGGAATGCAGAGGGGACGTCCTGTAAGGGTGCAATATAGTTTGCCTATCTTCTTCAGATTGCAGAACTAACAGAACCCAAATTTATTTTCGAAAGGCGTGATTAACCCATCACGCCTTTTTTATTTGTAGAGGTTTTTACTCGCTTCAGCAATCACACTTTTTAGATTATCAAAGTGTGCGATAGTAAATGCTTTTTTGAGATGTGTCCACTCTGTTTCTGTTATTCCCTCTTCTGTCTGAGGTTTTGTATCTCCATCAAAACCGTTTGCATCCATCAGATACCAGTAAGTGGTTTTTCCGTACGCTTTACCTTTCTGAACGTATTCATGATACGTTTCGCAAAGATATGACCGAATGAAGATGTTTTTTACCCCTGTCTCCTCTTCAACCTCTCTCATTGCCGCTTTTTCGATAGATTCCCTATTCTCAACTTTGCCTTTGGGTAAATCCCAAAAACCATTTCTTTTGATAAGTAATATTTCAGCAAGCGAGTCTTTGTATCGGAAAAGTACTCCGCCAGCAGCCTTAATTCTCTGCATCGGTAGTTGAATTGTTTTTATCAGGGGGAGAGCTGCTCACCTTTTTCTTTTCATCGGCATAATTAAGGCGTAACGTAGTTAATGTATGCTTTAAAAATCCTGAGAGCTCTTTCGGAAGATTACCTTCTGTGAATTTTTCAAGGGTTACAAGAGTATCGATCGCAAATTTGGCTGCTTTTAAGTCCCTGTCAATTTTATCAATGGCAGGGTTTTTAATTTTGCCTAACCCCATCATTGCAATTTGTTCATGCTGCTGTATCAGCATCATAAACAATAACTGTTGTTGTTGGTCCGCATTTAACTTGTCGGTTCCGGATGAATTATTTTCACTCATGGCTTTAATTTATCCTGTTTATTTACGATTTCTATACGCTGAAAAGGTAAAGAGTTTGTATAATAAAGATTGATTAAAAATTAAAAAACCTTATGATTTAATGGCAACTATTCACCCATTTAAAGGCTGGCTTCCTCACAAAGATAAAGTTGACGAAGTAGCCTGTGTACCCTATGATGTAATCAGCACGGAAGAAGCAGCGGAAATGGCTGTTAATAAACCAGATAGTTTTCTTCATGTAATTCGCCCTGAAATTGATCTCCCCGACGGAACCCCCTTCCATCATGATACCGTCTATGCAAAAGGTGCTGAAAACCTAAATAAGCTACTCAGCTCCGGCTTTTTTGAACAGGACAAAAAACATGCAATATACATCTATCAGCTCGAAACTGCCGGCCATACTCAAACCGGTGTTTTTACATGCGCATCTGTTCAGGATTATGATAACGATGTTATACTGAAACATGAGCTAACCCGTCCCGATAAGGAAGATGACCGCACCCGTCACATTCTTACACAGCAGGCACATGCTGAACCGGTAATGCTTACATTCAAAGACACGGCTGACATCACATTCCATATTGAAAAACTTACCCTTACAAACGAACCTCTGATTGAACACGAGGGTGAAGGAGGAGTTATTCACAGAATCTGGAAAACATTCAATACAGCTGACTTTGTAGAAGGGTTTGCTTCTATCAATAAATTGTATGTAGCAGATGGGCATCATCGCTGTAAAAGTGCCTCTCGGGTTGCTGAACAGCTGCGTAGAGAGCGTAATACATTTGCCGGGGAAGAGGAGTTTGAATACTTTCCGGTCGTACTCTTTCCGATGGATCAGATGAGAATTTTGCCTTACAACAGGATTATCAAAAAAGTTGATTCCTCTATATTTAATAAATTAAAAAATCAGTTTAAACTAACTGAAACCGGCGATAAATCTCCATCGAAAAAAGGTGTGGTTTCAGTATACTACTCCGGAATGTGGTACTCAATGAAATTACCTGAGCCGGCAACAGATAATGTTGTTGATTCGCTGGATGTAGCAAGATTGCAAAATGGAGTGCTTGAACCACTTTTTGGAATTGAGAATCCACGTACGGATGAAAACATCAGCTTTGTAGGCGGAATACGAGGCACAGCTGAGCTCGAGAAACTTGTTAATAACCAAAAAGCAGATCTTGCATTCAGTATGTATCCAACAAGCATTCAGGAACTGATTGATGTATCCGATAAGGGAGAGTTAATGCCGCCAAAATCAACATGGTTCGAGCCAAAAATTAAATCAGGAATAATCGTTCACACATTCTAACCTAATAACATTATGAAACGCGTACATAACTTTAGTGCAGGCCCTGCAACACTTCCGTTGCAGGTACTTAAAAAAGCTGAAGCCGAGTTGGCAAATTATCGTGGAAAAGGCAGTTCATTAATTGAAATGAGTCACCGCGGGCCTGAATATACCGAGATAAATGAACAAGCTACTGCACGTTTAAAATCCATCCTTGGAGCTGATGATGACTGGGAAGTGCTTTTTTTACAAGGAGGTGCAAGCACTCAATTCATGACTGTTCCCCACAATTTTTTGAATAGCTCCCGGGGTGCAAATTATATTGATACCGGAGCATGGTCAGCAAAGGCTATCAAAGAGGCACGCCTTTTTGGCGATGTTCATGTCTCTTATTCGGGCAAAGATGGGAACTACAGCCATATTCCCGAAGGAGATGAACTTTCCTTTGCAGATGATGCCATGTACACCCACTTTACCAGCAACAACACTATTTTCGGAACACAATTCCGAAATGAACCGGATGGAGGGGGTGCACCACTTGTTTGTGATGCATCATCAGATTTTCTTTCCAGGCCACTCGATCTTGATAAATACGGATTGATCTATGCCGGTGCTCAAAAAAATCTGGGGCCGGCCGGGGTTACAGTTGTACTGGTAAGAAAATCATTTTTAGAAAAACAACGAACTGAAGCAATCCCAACAATAATCAACTACAAAACTCATATCAATAAACTTTTTAACACACCACCTGTATTTGCAGTTTACATGGTTAATTATGTGTTGGAGTGGATTGAAGAGAAAGGCGGGCTTAATGCATTCGTTAAAATTAACGATGATAAAGCAAACCTGCTCTATACTGAAATAGACCGGGATGATTTTTATCGCGGCACCGTTGAAAAAGCCGCCCGTTCTAAAATGAATGTAACATTCAGGCTGGGTAGCGAAGAGCTTGAAAAAACATTTCTCGCTGAAGCCGCCAAAAATGATCTTGTTGCACTAAAAGGCCATAGAAGTGTTGGCGGAATAAGGGCAAGTATCTATAATGCATGTGAACTATCAAGTGTAGAAGCTTTAGTAACATTTATGAAAGAGTTCCGCTCTAAAAACGGATGATCATATAATAAAGCGGGTTGAATAAGAGTAAATCAACCCGCTTTTTTTATAAAAACCCCATAATTGTTAAAATGTGATCTACACTATTTGGTACGAAGAGTATCAGAAATAAAACGCCCCATATAGCTCCTGCAATATGAGCAGCATGATTTACCTTACCCCTGCCCCGTTTACCTTCAAAAATACTGTATGCTAAAAAAGCTAACCCAAAAAACCATGCAGGGATGGGTATTGGTAACAAAATGAGTATCAGCTTTTCTGTGGGAAAGATAAAAATATAGCTGAATAGCACACTTTCTACCGCACCAGATGCGCCAATTGTTGCATAATCCGGGTTGTTTCTGTGAGAAATGAAAGATGGAATGGAAGAAAAAATCAACCCGCTGAAGTATAGTGCTGTAAAGTAGAAAACACCCAGAACCTGCTCCATCACCACCCCAAAAAAGAAGAGAACAAACATATTTACGAGTAAATGCGTGATGTTTGCATGCAAAAATCCTGATGTGATTATTTCGTACCAGGTCTGTTTGCGAAGCGTGCGGTAGGGCCTCAGCATACCTTTTTCGAGTATCTTCGGGCTCACATAAAGTGCAGCCAGCGATACCACTACGTTTATCAAAATTAGGGCAACAGTTATTGTCATAAAGAATTTTCAGTTAGGAAACACTTTTCAAAAATAGAAGTTCATTTCAAATTGTAATTACAAACTTTGTAAATTAACTGTGTCAACAAAACAGCTCTCCCAACGCACCGAATGGTACTAAAATCTAAATCGATATACGCATCACTTTTTATTTTAAGTTCGATGCTGTTCCTCAGTTCATGTGGTATTGTTAGCAGAACCACCGCCGACGAATCTGTTCGGTTTATAACCCATGGTACCGCCAGCTGGTATGGCCCCGATTTTCATGGCCTGTTAACAGCAAATGGCGAAACCTACAACATGAACGCCCTTACGGCTGCTCACCGTACGTTGCCATTCAACACAGTGGTTCGCGTTAAAAATATTGACAATGGAAAATCGGTAGTTGTAAGAATAAACGATCGCGGGCCTTATGTTGGAGACCGCGTTATAGATCTTTCCAGAAAAGCAGCTGAAGAGATTAATATGATTGGATCCGGCACTGCTCCGGTTCGCCTCTATCTGGTTCAGGAGGGTGATCGCCCACTCAATGCGCAGAACATCAGCAGCCGGGAAACATTTACAGTTCAGATAGCCTCCTTCGAAAACCGGCGTGATGCCGATGAAAGATCAAGCCAGGTTAATGGATCGCGAGTGGAAAGAGTAAATATTGCCGGGCAAATTGTTTACCGGGTATATTATGGTACCTATCAAACCACAGATGAAGCAAGAAGAGCCAGGGCACGGCTGGCTGAGCGAGGCGTAAACGGGTTTGTAAAGCAGACAGAGAATTAAAATTCTCTCTTTTTCAGGATTTATTTTCAATCTATTTTAGTTATTCAAGCTCAATAACTAAACATAAATTTATTTGATGAAAAAGAGAATTATTGTAATCGGGAGCGGCTTTGGAGGCCTCGCAACAGCATCAAGATTACTTTCACAGGGGCATGATGTTACCATCTTTGAAAAGAGAGATAAACCGGGGGGCAGGGCCTACGTTTATGAGGTGAACGGCTTTAAATTTGATGGAGGCCCAACGGTAATCACTGCACCATTCATGTTTGATGATATTTATAACGCTGCAGGTAAAAAACGAGAGGATTACATTACTTTTGTGCCTTGTAATCCATTTTATCGAATCTATGATCACAACGGGAAAAGCTTTGATTACAACAACGACCACGAATTTACACTTGGTGAGATCAAAAAGAGAAGCCCTTCTGATGCAGAAGGTTATGAAAAGTTTCTCGGCACCACGAAAGCTATTTTCGACAAAGGCTTTATAGAGCTTGCAGATAAGCCTTTCCTTAAATTTACCGATATGCTGAAGGTAGCCCCGGACCTTATCAAACTGCAATCCTATAAATCAGTATACAAATACGTATCACAATATATCGAGGATGATTTCCTTCGTCGATGTTTTTCATTCCATCCCCTGCTTGTTGGGGGTAATCCTTTCGATACAACTTCAATATATGCGATGATTCACTATCTGGAGCGGGAATGGGGTGTGCATTATGCGATGGGCGGTACCGGGGCGATTGTAAAAGCACTTGTAGATTTGATTGAAGATCAGGGTGGTTCAATCCATCTGAATGCAGAAATTGATGAAATACTGGTTGAAAATGGTAAAGCAAAAGGAATCCGCCTGAAAGACGGAGAGATTCACAAAGCGGATGTAGTAGTTTCAAATGCAGATGTGGCTTTTACATACAAACATATGATCAACAAGAAGCATCGCAAGAAATATACAGATCGCAAAATTGAGCGTACAAAATACAGCATGTCGCTATTTGTGATCTATTTTGGCACTAAAAAACGATACCTCGACTCTGGCCTTGCACATCATAACATTATTCTCGGAGAGCGGTATAAAGGCCTTTTGAGTGATATCTTTCATGACAAAAAACTGGCTGATGATTTTTCTCTTTATCTTCATATGCCAACAATTACCGATCCGTCGATGGCTCCGGAAGGGCATGAAGCTTTTTATGTACTTTCCCCTGTTCCCCACCTTGATAGCGGTACAGACTGGAACGAGATGGCACCAAAATACCGGGATGCCATTATGCAATTTCTTGAAGACAACTACTTGCCCGGATTGCAGGAAAACCTTGTAGCAGAACACTATATTGACCCGCTGCACTTTCAGGATACACTGAATAGCTTTAAAGGGTCAGCGTTTTCGGTTGAACCGATTCTCACACAATCAGCCTGGTTTCGCCCGCACAACAGAAGCGAGGATGTGGATAATCTCTATTTTGTTGGGGCAGGCACACATCCCGGTGCAGGTTTACCCGGTGTGCTTTCATCCGCAATCATTGCAGAAAACTTAATTTGCGAAAACGGCTTATAGGTTTCCTTGGCTTCCGACAAAATCCGCAAGATTCGGATTCCAAATCATTCAAATAGATTCGATATTTCCCGCATGGAATCAGTTGATGTGGAATCGCGCTATCATTACCTAACTGTAGCTAAAGCCATAGCATACATAAGGGAACACTATCGCTCCCAACCCTCTATTAATGAAGTTGCCAGGCATGTGAATTTAAGCCCTTTCCAATTTCACAAGCTGTTTAGTGATTGGGCCGGCACCACACCAAAAAGTTTTTTGCAATACGTAACTATTGAGCATACTAAGCGTGTGCTCGCGGCCAATAAATCATACCGTTTAGCTGATACTGCTGCAGAAAGCGGACTCTCAGGAACAAGCCGCCTCCATGATCTTTTTATCACTATTGAAGGGATGACTCCCACCGAGTACCGCGATGGTGGAGTAAGGCTGGCAATTAAATATAGTTTTTCCGAAAGTCCTTTTGGCAGGCTGTTGATCGCATCAACCGAAAAAGGAATTTGTCATCTCGTGTTTGTTGATAATAATCAAAAAAACCTGCTCAATTTGAAAGACAGATTTCCACATGCCACGTTCACTGAAGGATCTGACAAAAATCAAAAGAAAGCCCTCTCAATTTTCGAAAACCATAAAAATGATTTGAACAACATTAAGCTTCACCTCAAAGGAACTGATTTCCAAATGAAAGTGTGGCGGGCATTACTGTCTATTCCTTATGGCAGTTTAACAACCTACAGTGAAATTGCTCAACATATCTGCAAGCCTAACAGCCAAAGAGCAATAGGTACAGCAATAGGCAGGAATTCCATATCGTATTTAATCCCCTGCCACCGTGTAATAAAAGCCTCAGGTGAAATTGGTGGCTACATGTGGGGTACCCATCGAAAAGCAGCAATAATTGCCTGGGAAGCTTCGAAAGAGAACTCTATTTGATGCTCTCCTGTAGTTTATCCCAATCTGACAGAAAGTTTTTTAAGCCAATATCGGTTAAGGGATGTTTAAGAAGCTGTTCGATAACCTTAAGCGGCATTGTAGCAACATCTGCCCCCATCCGGGCTGATTCCAAAAAGTGCATTGGGTGCCTTATGCTCGCAGCAAGAATTTCAGTTTCCATTGCGTAGTTATCATAAATAAGCCTTATATCGGAAATCAGTTGCATACCATCCGTTGAAATATCGTCGAGACGGCCAATAAAAGGGGATATATAGGTAGCACCAGCCTTGGCAGCTATAAGCGCCTGAGAAGCCGAAAAACAGAGCGTGCAGTTGGTTTTAATCCCTTCATCAGAGAATGTTTTTATGGCTTTGATTCCATCTTTTATCAAAGGCACCTTAACTACCACATTATCAGCGATGGAGGCGATTCTTCTGCCCTCTTCTACAATTTCATTGTATGTAGTGGAGATAACCTCAGCTGATACATCACCATCAACAATTTCACAGATTTTAGCGATGTGGCCTTCAAAATCCCTAACTCCAACTTTAAAACAAAGGCTGGGATTTGTCGTTACTCCGTCTAATACTCCAAGATCGTTAGCTTCACTGATTTCGTTAAGGTCCGCTGTATCAATAAAAAATTTCATGTGTGATGATTGTTTTGATTAGTTATGCATTTGAATATAAAGAATTGTGAGCCAGAAGTAAGCGATGTTTATTTTTATTCTTCCCTGCAATTTTTATACTTTAAAATAAAAGTTAAACCTTTAACAGATTACCACATGAGCAGAACAAGCAAAGGATTTATAATTGGTTTTATTTCTGGAGCGGCATTAGGCACAGCAGCCGCCCTACTTTATGCACCCGACTCCGGATCCAACACAAGAGGAAAACTATCCTACAGAGTGAGTGCCTATGGAGATGAAATTAATCATCTCATAAAAAAGCTAAAGGCAGAGAAAGAAAAATTTACATCAGACGCTAAACAAAAAAGTGATGATGTTGTTACAGATGCCAAAAAAAGAGCAGATGACCTTATTAAAGAGGCTGAAGCACTTCTTGATAACATCGAAAAAACAAAGCCTAAATAGATTTTTTTTTAAATAGTTTAGATACCAAAAAAAAGCCCTGATTTTCATCAGGGCTTTCTTTTTAGTCGTTCTCTTCTTTCGATGGATTGTCAGCGCCAAGTGTTTCAAACACTTTCTGGATGTCTTCATCAGTTTCATCCATGTCGGCTTTCGACCCAACAATAAGTTCATCGTACTTGAGTAAGCCTGTACCGGCCGGTACTTTATGGCCTACAATTACATTCTCTTTCAATCCTCGCAGGAGATCCTTCTTGGCTTCGATAGATGCCTGTGTAAGAACCTTGGTTGTTTCCTGGAAGGAAGCGGCTGACAACCAGCTTTCAGTAGAAAGTGATGCACGTGTGATACCTAAAAGAATTGGTTTAGAGATAGCAGGTTCGGCTTCACGTGTTTGAAGCTCATCCTTGCCTTCTTTTATCAATTCATTGTTGTATTCACGCACCTGGCGTCTGTCGAGAATTTTACCCCGTCTAAGGTCACTGCCTCCAGGATCGGTAACCACAAATTTCCCGATGAGCTCATCATTTACATTATTCAGCTCAAATCGGTCAACCTTATCACCCTCAAGGAACATAGTATCGCCGGGATCTGTAACTTCAACCTTCTGCATCATGGTGCGAACAATCACTTCAATGTGCTTATCATTGATTTTCACACCCTGCAGACGGTAAACCTCCTGGATTTCATTCACCAGGTAAGACTGTACCGCAAATGGTCCTAGAATATTCAGAATTTCCTGTGCCGGAATAGTTCCGTCGGACAATGCCTGGCCTGCTCTCACAAAGTCGTTCTCCTGCACAAGAATGTGCTTAGAGAGAGAAATCAGGTATCTCTTCTCGTCTGTACCATCTTTGCTCTCAACAATAACTTCCTGAGAACCACGCTTACGGCCGCCCATTTTCACAATACCATCAATCTCAGATACAGTTGCAGGGTCGCTCGGTGAACGTGCCTCAAAGAGTTCCGTTACACGCGGAAGACCCGCAGTAATATCTTTCGACTTGGATGCTGCTCTTGGTATTTTCGCAAGAACCTGGCCTGCTTGTACACGCTCGCCATCTTCAACAACAATATGTGTTTCAACGGGAAGTGTATTTTCACGGATTCGGTCGTCAGTTCCTTTAATTACAAGAGTAGGAACAAGTGAACGGTCACGAGAATCGATAATTACTTTCTCGCGGTGGCCGGTCTGAGCATCGGTATCAGCGGTGTAAGTAATTTCTTCGATGATATCTTTATACTCTATAGTTCCATCGAGTTCACTGAAGATCAATGCGTTGTACGGATCCCACTTACAGAGTGGCATTCCTTTCGGCACTTTGTCGCCCTCTTCTACCAGCATCTCAGAACCGTAAGGTACATTGTACGTGTTCAGTACTTTACCATCTTCACCTACAATTTTCATCTCACCGGCACGGCTAAGTACTACATTGTGTATCTCCTCGCCATCATCGTACTCAACAACACGGATATTTTCAAACTCAATTTTACCATCGAATTTGGCCTTATGCTGTGAATCTGATTCAAGACGTGAAGCAGTACCACCAACGTGGAAGGTTCGGAGAGTAAGCTGGGTACCCGGCTCACCGATAGACTGCGCTGCAATAACACCTACAGCCTCACCAACTTCTACTATTGAATTACGCGCCATATCACGACCGTAACATTTGGCACATACACCTCTTTCTGTCTCACAAGTAAGTACGGAGCGGATTTCAACTTCTTCAATGGAAGTTTCAGCAATTTTCTTGGCAATCTTCTCACTGATTAGCTGGTTTGCATCACAGATGTGATCGTCAGTAATCGGATCCTTGATTTCGTGCATTGATACACGGCCAATGATTCTGTTCTCAAGACTTTCAATAATATCTTCATTGTCTTTAAGAGCAGCCATTCTGATACCCCTGAGAGTACCACAATCGTTTTCGTTAATGATAATATCTTGCGATACATCAACAAGGCGGCGTGTAAGATAACCGGCATCAGCAGTTTTAAGCGCAGTATCTGCAAGACCTTTACGCGCACCGTGTGTAGAAATGAAGTACTCAAGTACAGTCAAACCTTCACGGAAACTGGAAAGAATTGGATTTTCAATAACCTCATTACCCTGCTGTACCGAGCTCTTTTGTGGTTTGGCCATTAGACCACGCATACCGCCAAGCTGACGGATCTGCTCTTTTGAACCACGAGCACCGGAGTCGGCCATCATATAAATTGAGTTGAAACCGTCTTTGTCATTTGCAAGGCTTTGGAAGAGTGTTTCAGAAACACGGTTTGTTGTGCTCGTCCACTTATCAATTACCTGATTGTATCGCTCATTATCGGTAATGAAGCCCATCTCATATCTGTCCTGAATTTCAGCAACTTCATTGATGGCTTTATCGATGAGTTCCTGCTTTGAGTCTGGAATGATGATGTCTTCAAGGCTGAAAGAGAGTCCACCTGTTGTAGCACGCTCAAAACCAATTCGTTTCATGTTATCAAGAAACTCTGCAGTTTTCGATGTACCAACCTGGCTGTGAATCTCGCTGATTAAAATACGTAGCTCTTTTTTACCGAGTGTTTTGTTAACGAACTCAATCTCATCAGGTACAATATTATTAAATAATACCCTGCCTGTAGTTGTTTTAATGATTTCATGTGAGGTTTTCCCTTCTTCATTGGAAACAGGAATACGCACATTAATCTTCGCATGCACGTGAAGTTTATCTTGGTCATAGGCAACCAAAACTTCATCGGTATCAGCAAATGTTTTGCCTTCACCAAGTTTTCCATTACCCATTTTTGTGAGGTAATAGATTCCCAAAACCATATCCTGAGATGGAACCGCAATCGGGCCTCCACTTGCAGGGCTCAGAATGTTGTGTGAACCGAGCATTAAAATAGATGCTTCGATAACCGCATCGTGGCTTAATGGAAGGTGAACAGCCATCTGGTCGCCGTCAAAGTCAGCGTTAAATGCTGTACATGAAAGCGGATGCAGTCGAATCGCTTTTTCTTCAATAAGTACAGGCTGATATGCCTGAATACCCAATCTGTGAAGTGTTGGTGCACGGTTCAGCATTACCGGGTGTCCATCGATAACGTTTTCGAGAACTTCCCAAACAACCTGATCGCGGCGGTCAACAACTTTCTTCGCACTCTTCACCGTTTTCACGTATCCACGCTCAATCAACCGGCGGATTACAAACGGCTTGTAAAGCTCAATAGCCATCTCTTTTGGAAGGCCACACTCGTGCATTTTCAATTCAGGGCCTACAACAATCACAGAACGGCCGGAATAGTCAACACGCTTACCGAGCAGGTTTTGGCGGAATCGTCCACTCTTACCTTTGAGCATATCACTGAGTGATTTCAGCGGGCGGTTATTATTCCGAACAGCATTTGATTTTCTTGAATTGTCGTAAAGCGAATCTACAGCTTCCTGAAGCATGCGCTTCTCATTTCTGAGAATCACATCAGGTGCTTTAATATCAATAAGACGCTTCAAACGGTTATTTCGAATGATTACCCTTCTGTAGAGGTCATTCAAATCCGATGTAGCAAAACGTCCACCTTCGAGTGGTACAAGTGGACGCAGTTCCGGTGGAATCACAGGAATTACGCTTTGTACCATCCAGTCGGGGTGATTTTCAGTGTGTTTATTTGCAGCACGGAAAGATTCAATTACCTGAAGTCTCTTCAGCTTTTTCTTCTTACGCATTTGTGAGGTTTCATTTTTCACCTCATCGCGCAGCGTGTATGCAAGCCCATCCAGATCCATATCGGTAAGAAGTGCCTGAATTGCTTCTGCACCATCTTTTACGATGAATTTATCCTCATCATCGTCATCCATTTCATAATGGTCTTCCGGAAGCTGATCCAGAATATCGAATTTTTCTTCTTCTGAAATGAGATCACCCCGCTTGTAGCCCAAGTCTCTCGCTAGGCCGGGATTGATTACTACAAATGTTTCGTAGTAAACAATTCGCTCAAGGTTTTTTGATGAGTATCCAAGCAGATATGCAATCTTACTTGGTAGTGACTTGAAGTACCAGATATGAACAATAGGCACAGTTAATGTGATGTGCCCCATTCGCTCTCTTCGAACAGCTTTTCTGGTAACTTCTACACCGCAGCGGTCACAAATAATACCTTTGTAACGGATGCGCTTATATTTTCCACAGTGGCATTCATAATCTTTTACCGGACCGAAGATCTTTTCGCAGAAAAGACCATCCATTTCCGGTTTGAATGTTC
>REDS01000061.1 GCA_007693395.1 Balneolaceae bacterium
TTAATAATTGGCCTGTACTCTTGCTCTTCAAGCCATTCCAGATACGCCTCTTCCGATTCCGGATGAAGTACCTCATCCTCCATCGGCATTCCCTGTGCAATTGCAAATTGTCGCGCACCTTCACCTGCCAGCATCACATGGGGCGTATTTTCCATCACCTTACGGGCAAGTGTGATGGGATGCTTCACCTGCCTCACAAAACAGACCGAGCCGCACTCACCATTACCTTTCATGATGGATGCATCCAGTGTAACAATTCCCTCTCTATCTGGAAATCCATACATCCCTACTGTTCTACTCGAAGGGTCTGCCTCCGTCACCTTTACACCCTCTTCAACTGCATCCAGAATAGATCCGGTTTGATGCAATACGCTCCAGGCCTTCTCATTTGCCTCAAGGCCATGATTCCATGTTGAAATAATTCTTGGTTTCCGCCCATTTGATTCACTTTTACCCCGTAACAGCTCACCACTTTTTATGATGCTGCCGGGTAGCAAAATTGCAGATGAGAGAAGAGATTGTTTTAGAAAGTTTCTTCTGCTTGGCATAGATATAAAGATATTTTAACGGATTTCTGATAAAATAATTGAAATCTTATCCGAAACCACAGTATTCGCCGTGAAACCGGTTCCATTTTGAAAAAAAACTGCCTTCAAGCCTATAACATCTGAATAGTTCTTTAATTTTTATCTTTTTTAACATATTTACCTCAATCTTTATTCAGGCATTGGATATGTTTCGAAGTTAATCTAATCTATAAATACATTATTAAAACAAACATGACAAAAATTTACCAGATACTACCGGTAATGTTTCTGTCTTTTCTTCTTTTTGTTGGCTGTGGCTCCTCGCAATCGGCAACAGAACAGGAAAGATCGCAAGCACCGGAGAGACCACGTATGGGCGCACCATCCGGCAATAGCGAAATTAATGCATTTTCTGATGTTATCTCGCAGGATGCCGAAAAAGACGCAGGGCTATTCAATGTCTATAAAGATGATTCTAAGTACTACTATGAGATTCCTGATTCACTTTTGGGTCGCGAAATGCTTATGGTATCCAGAATTGCACGCACAGCCGATGGCATTCTCTATGGCGGAATGAGAAGCAACAACCAGGTTCTTCGCTGGGAGAAACGCGATAATAACATTCTGCTTCGCCGTGTATCCTTTACAAATACTGCAAGTGATACACTCCCTATTTACGAAGCTGTTCGCAACTCAAATTTCGAGCCGATTCTCGCCTCATTCAGCATTGAAGCACTCAATGAAGATAGCACCGGCTCTGTGATTGATGTTACCAGTCTATTCACAACCGATGTACCGGCTCTCGGCCTTCCGCAGCGATTCCGTTCTCAATTTCAGGTGCGCAGGGTTGATGGCACACGTACATTTATTGAAGGAATCCGAAGTTTTCCTGAAAATGTGGAAGCAAGGCACATCCTTACGTATGAAGCGGCAAATCCGCCTTCAAACTCCGATGCAAATACAATCTCACTTGAGATTAACCACAGCATGATCCTGATGCCTAAAGAGCCGATGCAGCCACGCCGGCCAGATGCTCGTGTTGGATATTTCACAGCCAGCCAGGTTGATTATGGCACTGAGGAGCATCGCGCAAAACCGGTACGTCATGTTACAAGATGGCAGCTTGTTCCCAAAGATAAGGAAGCCTATTTACGAGGAGAACTGGTTGAACCGGTTGAACCGATCGTTTTTCATATTGATCCTGCAACACCCGAAGAGTGGAGAAAATGGCTAATTAAAGGTGTGGATGACTGGCAGGTAGCCTTCGAAGCAGCCGGATTTAAGAATGCCATCTATGGAAAAATGGCCCCGACTCCGGAAGAAGATCCCGATTTCAGCCTCGAAGATATCCGTTACCCAAGTATCCGGTATTTTGCGTCACCAATTCAGAATGCATTTGGACCACACGTACACGATCCCCGTTCCGGTCAAATTATGACATCAGCAATTGGCTGGTACCATAATGTAATGAGACTCCTCAGAAACTGGTACTTCGTTCAAACTGCTGCTGCAAACCCTGAAGCACGTGCCACTCAGTTTGATGATGATGTAATGGGAGAGTTAATCCGGTTTGTATCTGCCCACGAAGTTGGCCATACACTTGGTTTGCCGCATAATTTTGGGTCAAGCTATGCTGTACCGGTTGATTCACTTCGCTCACCAACCTACACTGCAACTCACGGAACCGCCCCGTCCATTATGGATTATGCCCGGTTCAACTACATCGCGCAACCCGGAGATGGAGTTACAAACTTCTTCCCTGCAGTTGGTGAGTACGACAAATGGGCTATCAAATGGGCTTATACATGGTTCGGTGATATGCCTATTGAAGAGCAGGAAAAAATTCTTCATGAATGGACAACCGAACGTGCTGATGATCACCGATACTTCTACGGCAGCCAGACATCCAACCCGATCGATCCGCGATCAAACCGTGAAGATCTGGGTGATGATGCCATGCGAGCCAGCTATTACGGGTTGAAAAATCTCGAAGTAATCACAGAAAATCTGATTGATTGGATTTCGAATGATGGGGAGGATTTCTCTGAACTTGATGAACTCTACGGACAGATTCTTACCCAGTGGAGCCGATACATGGGCCATGTTGCACCTTACATTGGTGGTGTTTACGAAACCGACAAAACATTTGACCAGGGCGGAGCTGTTTATGAGCCGGTTGAAGCGCATCGCCAGCGTGAAGCAATGGAATTTTTGGCTGAATACGCCTTTAGTGATCCAACTTGGGCCCTGAATAGTGATATTCTTTCCAAAATTAACCAGGCTGATTTTGTGGACAGCTTTCGTGGCAGGCAGGTAACTGTGCTGAATAGCGTGCTTGATGCTTCCAGATTAGCAAGGCTCATTGAGTATGAAATTCGCGGGGAAGACACCTATAGCCCGTTTGAGTTCATGGATGATCTCAGAAACACCATCTGGAGCGAACTCAGCAGCAACTCTGAAATATCTGTTTATCGCAGAAATCTGCAGAGAGCTTATGTAGAACGAATGGAATCACTTATGACGGATGACTTATCCGGAATACCGGCTCAGTTTCGCCAGTTTTTGGGAATCACCAATGTGAATGTGAGCCAGTCTGACATTCGTCCGATTGTTCGTGAGCAGCTTGAAATACTCCACAGAGATGTAAAGAGTACGGCATCAAATGTTAGCGACCGATCAACCAGAATTCACCTGAATGATCTGGATAGAAGAATTGATGACATCTTAAATCCTTAGATGTCAGATTTTAAATCAAAAAAAAAGCCATCTCCCAAGAGATGGCTTTTTTTATATATGCCTCAAATTTTAGTATGAAGAGGATGATTCAGGCTGTGGAATAATTACTGAATCAATAACGTGTAC
>REDS01000151.1 GCA_007693395.1 Balneolaceae bacterium
TGTTGGCAACTTCAATCTCAATTTTTCGATCTTCGAGATCGCCATTTTTCAATTTATCACGAAATCTTTCCCGAGTACGTTCATTCAGTTCTTCATCGGATGCAGAATCAGGATTGAAGCCCACTTCACCCGATGAAGCTGTTGACGTTGCAGGAGTTTTTTTACGTACAGGCGGGATGAGGATATCGAGAATTTTCTCTTCAACAATTTCTGCTGCTTTCTCTTTTACACGTTCCTGCATCTCCATCTTCACCATATTAACGGCAAGGTCGGTGAGGTCCCGAATCATTGATTCCACATCGCGGCCAACATAACCAACTTCGGTGAATTTGGATGCTTCTACCTTTACAAAAGGTGCCCCGGCCAGTTTGGCAAGCCTTCTGGCTATTTCGGTTTTACCAACACCGGTTGGCCCAATCATTAAAATGTTGTTAGGGATGATCTCTTCCCGTATTTCAGGATCTGATTTGAGGCGTCTCCAGCGGTTTCGAAGTGCTATGGAAACGGATCTCTTTGCTTCTTTCTGCCCGATGATATATTTGTCCAGTTCGGCTACAATTTGCCGGGGCGTTAAATTTTGTTCTTTAATGGTACTCATGTGTTACCTAAATGTCTAAAATGGTAAGATTATTATTGGTATAAATGCAGATATCGGCTGCTATATTCAGTGATTTTTCAACAATCTCTTTGGCTGATAAGTTTGGAGCATTCTCTTTGAGTGCCCGTGCTGCTGCAAGAGCGTAAGAGCCGCCGCTGCCTATTGCCAGAATCTGATCATCAGGCTCAATAACATCACCCTGGCCTGATATCAGCAGAAGTGTAGATTTGTCCATAACCACAAGAAGGGCTTCAAGTTTTTGCAGATACTTGTCTTTTCGCCAATCTTTGGCCATTTCTACAGCTGCCCGCTGAAGGTTGCCGTTATAACTGCTAAGTTTTTCGTCAAACTTTTCAAACAGTGAGAAAGCATCTGCTGTTGATCCTGCAAATCCGGCAAGAACGCTGCCATTTTGCAGTTTGCGTACTTTTTTCACTGTGGACTTCATTACTACTTTATCGAGTGTGGCTTGTCCGTCGCCACCTAATGCAACATCACCATTGTGAATAATACCAAGTACGGTAGTTGCATGAAAATTCTTAAGATTTGTCATTGCAGATTTATTTAGTAAAGCTTTTACTCGTAATTAATTTTGTTGTGCAGGGCGCTTAGGCCGGGGTGGCCTGCTACTTGTACGCTTATTATTCGAATTGTTTCGTTGGTCGTTCGAATAGAAATCGAGAGTTTTGGTGCGATCGTTATTGCCCTCTTCAATACTGCTTAGATTTTTTTCATGGGTTTCGAGTATATCCTCGAGTGACTTCCCTTGTAATACGATGTCGGTAATTTCTACTTCCGAGCCGGATAGTGTTGCTTTAAACTCGTTAAGTGATATGGTTTGATCAGCAACGAATGTAATTCTCATTCTATATTTTAGCATCCAGCGCCAGCGCTGGCTAAAGAACCCTTTGCTGAGAAATGACCGAAGATAAGGGTTAACATATATATCAACCGCACGGTAATCGGTGCTAAATTTAAATTTACTGATCCAGCTTTCTACGTCGGTTACGATGGTGTCCTGGCTCACCACACTGCCCGAACCGCCACACATTGGGCAAACTTTCGATACAGAGTTTACCACGCTTGGCCGTATTCTCTGGCGCGTAATCTGAATGAGGCCAAAATCGCTCATACCGATTACGTTGGTTTTTGCCTGGTCTTTTTTGAACTCTTTCTTGAGCTCATCATATATTTTCTTCCTGTTTTTACTGTCTCTCAGGTCAATAAAATCAACAACAATAATACCACCAATATCCCGCAGCCTTAGCTGTTTTGCAATTTCACGGGCTGCTTCGAGATTGGTTTTCAGAGAATTATCTTCCTGCTTTTCTTTGGCAGCATACGGCCCTGAGTTTACATCAACCACATACATTGCTTCGGTCTGTTCAAAAATCAGGTAACCGCCTGATGGCATTCGTACTCTTGGACTGAAAATTGAGTTAACATCCTGCCCGATATTTACATGGTCAAAAACATGATCTTTTCCTTTATAAAGCTGTACAGCCGGCAGCATTTTTGGAGCTATCTGCGAAACATAGCTTTTGATAGATTTGTAGAGCTGATAATCATCGATCAAAACCCTGTCGTACTGTTTGGCGAAAAGGTCGCGAATCAGGCTTTCGGTGATGTCGAGATCTTTATAGAGCAGAGAAGGGGCTTTTGAGGTTTCAAGTTTATTTAGAATACGTTCCCACTTTTTCAGGATAGTGCGCATATCTTCTTCAATAGCTTCTTTATCCTGATTTTGGGTAACAGTTCGTACAATTACGCCAAAGCCAACAGGCAGCATGGACCCAACCGTACTTTTAAGCCTTTTTCTCTCACGGTTGTTGGTAATCTTTTTTGAGATGGCAATGTATTCGCCCATTGGGATAAGCACCAGAAAACGCCCTGCAATAGTAATATCGGTTGAAACCCGCGGCCCTTTTGAACCGATTGGCTCTTTAACAACCTGAACCAGAATGTTCTGATTGTTTTTGAGCATCTTGCCTGCAAGAATTTGCTTCTCATTATTCGAGAGCTTGTTGAAACGGCTCAGCTCTTCTTTAGCTGAGGACGGAATGCTTCGCTCGCCATTAAGCATTTGCAGGTAAGGGCCGAGATGATCACCGGCATCAGAAAAGTGTAGAAATGCGTCTTTTTCCATGCCTACGTCTATAAAAGCGGCACGGATCCCACTCATAACTTTATGAACCCTGGCTAAATAGATGTCGCCAACGGTTCTCTGGTTCTCTTCAGATTCAATAAATAGTTGAGCTAATTCTCCGTTTTCTAAAAGCGCAACTCGGGTTTGTTTGCCCGATGAGTGAATAATAATTTGGTTTTTCATGTATGGAAAGCAATTTCTTCAGCAGTTCGCACAGTTTTTCCTCAATCTCATAAAACTGAATAGCGTTGTATGAGATAGTACTCAACCTGTTACATCGCAATGTGCAAGTGGAGCGAACGGCTTTATTATTATAATTCTCGTTAATTGGAGCAGGGGCAGTGTGAATACCCTCAGCTGCGTAAAAATCGTAGCATTGCCCTTGGCGAAAGATCGCATTCAGGGTATACAAGAAATGGGTGGTAAAAAAGTATATGTTATTGATAATATATATTATCAGTCTCATTAGAGAATATTTATCACACGTATAATTCACAATTTAAATATAGTGTAAAGTTATCTAATAATTAAATATTGAATGAAGTAAATACTATCATAGCTGTCCAAAACGTTTTACAATTTACTGAAAAACTTCGATTCAATCTGTTT
>REDS01000118.1 GCA_007693395.1 Balneolaceae bacterium
GCAAAACCCTCAACATGCTGTGCTTCTTTTGATAAAAATGATTTGGGGATAAAGAGAGGGAAGTAAGCATTTTCATGGCCTGTACTTTTAAACATGTTATCAAGAACACCCTTCATGTTTTCCCAAAGCGAGAAACCATTTGGCCGAATAACCATACAGCCGCGCACAGGGGAGTGGTCGGCCAGTTTCGCTTCTTTAATTACATCCAGATACCATTGTGAATAATCGTCTTCTCTGTTGGTGATACGTTTTGCCATGTTAGCTGCTATTGCGTAAGAATTTTTTGTTTATCTATTTCTTTGATAGTACTTAAGATAAAAAATGATTTACAAGCGAACTGCAAGACATTGTGAAAAACCGAAATTTATATTTCATGATTAGTTTGAAAAAGTACTATCTTTAATGCTCTTCGAGAATGGCGTGGTAGCTCAGGTGGTTAGAGCGTCGGATTCATAACCCGGAGGTCGGCGGTTCAAGTCCGCCCCACGCTACTCTATCATGTTCAATATCTGGATGTTTCTACAATTTATTCTTTCATCGTAGCATTGGATTCATATCTGCCTTGCAAAGCATTGTAAACCTATCGCGTATAAGATTTTTTGATGTGATTTCTCTTTGTCTGGCGTCCGTACCCGATTGAATAAAGAGGTGAGGGTACTAAAATCGGATATTCCACCTAAAAAATTAGCAACACTCCTTTCAAAAAGTGCTGCTAAATATCATCTACAGACGGCTATTACCCCATTTGCAAAAATAACATAATTGGTTCAAGGGCTATCTGCAATAAGTATTAGAACGTAATTTAAGTACGTAAAACTACGTAGAAAGGGAATTCAGCGTAAACCCGCTTCTCTCATGGCGTAACGAACAAGGCCGGCAGTATTTTTTATACCAAGTTTGTTCATCAGATTAGAACGGTGCGTTTCTACTGTACGGGTGCTTATGTAGAGCTTTTTCGCAATCTCAGCGCTTGTAAATCCTTCAACAATAAGTTTAAGAACTTCCTTTTCTCTCTTGGTAACACTTTTTTTATTACCTGCGATCGCATTGTGCTTGGTATAAGTAGTATACTGGCTGATCATGATCTGTGAAACAGAATCACTGAATGCCTGCTGGCCTGAGTTCACCTCCCGGACAATTTTGATAAATTCTTTGGCAGGTGCATTTTTTGTAAGATATCCCATTACACCTGCTTTCAGCGATTGGTTTAAGTGGAAAAGGTCGGTTGAGTGAGTTAGCACAATTGCGAGCACACCCTGATTAATCTCCTTCAGTTTACCCATGATGTCATGGATATTCATATCGGGAATGTTGGATGAAAGCAGACATACCGATTCAGGATTTATCTTGTATGCATTTAGCAGCTTTTTCCCTGTATCAACAATTTTCACGATTGAAAAGCCTGAGTCTGCACCAATGGCTGTTTCTATACCAAGACGGTAGATATCGGTACTTTCAGCGATTAGTATTTTTATTGTGTCCATTTGTTAACCCGTGCTGTTACAGAAGTTAACAGAATATAATCGTTTATTTTAAAATGTAAAGCAGTTGTCAAAATAAATCGTTATAGAAACAGAATATAAGCTCCAACAGTGGCTTTAATACTCCAGAGAACTGAACGGATAAAGTTGGTCTTGACAAGTTTGTTCACAGTTTCCGGGTTATAGCCCATGGTAAGTTTTGAATGCAGTGGCACCTGAATAAAAAATGTAGTCAGCCAGATCAAAAGTACAATGAAAAAGCCAGTTGCATGCAAAACTGTATCTGATGGTGAAAAGAAAGCCAGGCTAAATGATGATAGAAGCTCAATCACCATCAACGGCACTACGATGAGCGAGATCCTGAATCCGTGAAACTGAATGTGCTTGCTGAAATTCTTCCTGCTAAGCTTGTGAAACATCGGATAGTGCACCAGTTGTACAGTCCATATCAGGCCGCACAGTAAAAAGCTGCTTATCAGGTTAGCTGCAAGAATTAGCTGCATGGTAAAACTTTAGAGTTGTTGTAAGCGAATGGTTATCAGATTACGTATTTTTGGCGATTAGAAAGGAAACGACAATAAATTGATTTAATCAAAAGATTTTTTATGAGCTGGAACCGAACCCATACCTGCGGAGAACTTACACTAAAAAATAAGGGAGAGGACGTAATACTGAACGGCTGGATTTCAACAAGAAGAGACCTTGGAGGGCTGATTTTTATTGATCTGCGCGATCGTTATGGAATCACTCAAATTGTATTCGACGAAACAAATAAAAAATTACACTCTCAGGCAGAGCAGCTAAGAAATGAATTTGCCATTGGAATAAAAGGCAAGGTACTTCAACGGGATAAGGAAACCATAAATCCGGAAATGAAAACCGGTGAGGTTGAGGTAGAAGTAACCGAGCTGCTAGTTTACTCGAAGGCAGAAACGCCACCTTTTGAGATTAAAGATGGTATTCCCACTAACGAAGAAACCCGCCTGCGGTACAGGTATCTCGATCTGCGCCGAAACGACATACAGAAAAATCTGCTTCTGCGGTCAGATCTTTATCATACCATACGCACATTTTATCACGACAGGTTTTTTGCTGAAGTTGAAACACCTGTGTTGATGCGTTCCACCCCGGAAGGAGCACGGGATTATCTGGTTCCAAGCAGGGTAAATGCAGGCAAGTTTTTTGCCCTGCCGCAAAGCCCTCAAACCTATAAGCAGCTTTTGATGGTTTCCGGCTTCGACAGATATTTTCAGATAGTTAAGTGTTTTCGCGACGAAGATTTACGTGCCGACCGCCAGCCGGAATTTACGCAGGTTGATGTGGAAATGTCGTTTATTGATGAGGAGGTGATTTACTCCACTCACGAAGAGTTAATGGCACTTTTGTGGAAGAAACACCTGAATATTGAGATCCCCACACCATTTAAACGTCTAACGTACAAAGAGGCACTTGAAACATACGGTACAGATAAACCGGATCTTCGTTTTGGGCTTCAAATCAACGATCTGTCTGATATTGTAGCCGATTCAGATTTTAAAATCTTTCAATCAACCGTTAAGAATGGCGGAAGAGTAGTATCGATTACCATTCCCGGGCAGGGAGCACTTGGCCGTGGTGCGCTCGACAGGCTCACGGAAAAGGCTATTTCACAGACAGGTGCAGGTGGTATGATTTTCATGAAGCACTATGAAGGCGAGATTACGTGTAGTGTTGGCAAGTTTTTGAGCGATGATACAATGAAAAGCATGGCAGAGAGATCTGATGCCGGAGATGGCGACCTTGTGTTGATTTTAGCGGGCCCTGCTCCTGAAGTTTACGAACAGATGGGAGCACTTCGCCTAATTGCCGGAAAAGATTTCAATCTGGTTGATGAAACTAAAACAGAGTTTCTTTGGGTGACTGATTTTCCACTTTTTGAGTGGTCGCGCGAAGACCTCCGCTACTATTCTCTTCACCACCCTTTCACTGCACCAAATGCTGAAGGAGTTGATCTTTTGGATCAATCACCCGAAAAAGTGAATGCGCGTGCATACGATTTGGTTCTAAATGGCAGTGAAATTGGAGGAGGTTCAATTCGAATTCACAACACAGAGCTTCAGCAGAAAGTGTTCGGGATTCTTGGAATTGATAAGGAAGAAGCTCAAGATAAGTTTGGGTTTCTGCTGGATGCTTTTCGATATGGAGCCCCACCACATGGTGGAATTGCCCTTGGCCTTGATAGAATTGTGATGCTGATGGCCGGCGCTCAAAGTTTGCGGGATGTTATTGCATTTCCGAAGAACCAAAAAGCGCAAAGCCTGATGGATAATTCTCCCGATTTTGTGGACGAAACACAATTGAAAGAACTACATATTTCACTGAGAAAATCAGCAATCAGCGAATCTTAAATCAAATTAAATTGAAAACAGCAGGAATTGACGGTTGCAAGGCAGGATGGATTCTCATCACGTTTGATGATACCCCGGCATACAAAATACTACGCACCAACGAAGAGCTAAAGCACGAACTCACAGAAGCAGATCTCACTTTTATCGATATGCCTATTGGCCTTGAGGATGAGAACTACACCCGAAAATGTGACCAACTTCTACGTAATAAACTCGGTGCTGATTATGCATCGAGTGTGTTTAGCCCGCCAATAAGGCCGGCGCTGCAAGCACCTTCATATGTGGAAGCAAGTATGCAAAGTTATGAGTACACAGAAAAGAAACTAACCATTCAGGCATGGAATATAACTCCGAAGATCAGGGTGCTCGACCAATTTCTTTCAGAAGATAGGGAGCTCAGTAAGAAAGTATTGGAAAGTCATCCAGAGCTGCTCTTTATGAATTTAAACGGGGGCATGATCTATCAAAAGAAGAATACTAAGAAAGGTCTTCGCCACCGCCTCGATCTTGTAAAAGAGCATGAACCGATTGCTGCCGATTTTTTCAGGGAGATTAAAGAAGAGTACCGAAGAAATGAAGTGGAAGAAGACGACATTGTAGATGCAATGGTGCTCGCTCTTGCGGCAAAATGGTCGCCCGAAAAGGGAATTAAAACTCTGCCTGAAGAGCCGGAATTCGATTCAGCCGGCCTCCGAAAAGCGATACACTTCGTTTAGTCTTTATCCAGTACTTTCTTGTATTTAATTCCGCTTTTGTGAACACGGTTCAATCCATTATAAGCGGCAATTTTGTATGCTTCAGAATAGGTTGGATAATTAAGCACACGCTCTATAAAATATTTGATATTTCCGTTGTGAGCCATAATGCTTTGCCCAAGGTGAATTAAATCAGATGCATGTTCGCCAAAAATATGAACCCCGATTAACTTTAGATTATCTGTTCTGAAAACGAGCTTTAGTAAACCTTCTGTTTCATGATTGAGATCAGCTCTGGTGATATTATTGTAGTAAGCCCTGCCTACGGTATAGTCAATGTTTAGGTCGGTAGCCTGTTCTTCAGTAAGTCCTATCCCTGAAATTTCAGGAACGGAGTATATACCGTATGGCAAATCTCTGTCGCCCATCATTGCATCTACGGATCCTCCAAACATATCAACCGATGCAAGCCGGCCTTGCAGAAAAGATGCTGAGGCAAGAGATGGTTCTCCTATAACGTCTCCTGCCGCATAAATGCTGGATACAGAAGATTTAAAGTGTTTGTCAACCTTAATGTGCCCATGTTTGGTAAGTTTGATGCCAAGCTCTTCAAGCCCCAGATTTTTAGTATTCGGTATTTTACCCCCAACGTAGAGAACGTGATCAGTCTCAACCACCTGTAAACGATCCTCCTCAGAGGTTCGAAACAGAACTTCATCGCAAGTTCGTAGTTCATTTTTAGAGATCTTTTCTATTGTGGCATTATTAATTACTTGTATGTTCTTTTTTTTGATTGACTTAAATAATGCAGCTTTAATTTCACCATCAAGAAACGGCAATACTTCACTTTGCTCGTTCAAAATGGTTACCCGTGTACCGAGCGCAGAAAAGATTGTGGCAAATTCTATGGAGATAATTCCACCGCCAATAATAATGAGCCTGCGCGGTATGTGTGTTAACTCCAGTATCGAAGAGTAATCAAGAACTCCTTCATGGTCTATTGTGAAGTTTTGAGGTTCAGCCGGGCTGCTACCGGTGGATATTAAAATATACTCTGCGCTGTATTCTTTTTTCGTGTTCAGGTTATCAACAACTTCTATGGTATTTTTACCGGTTATTCTACCCCAGCCACGAACGGTTTCCACCTCATTTTTGATGATATCATCCTTTACCTTCTTATTCTTACCCTCAAGAATAGTCTTTTTATAATCCATGATATCTTCCATTCGAAACTTTTCGAATGGTTTGCGCCCGCGTTCATCACCAAACTGCGAGTGAAAAGATTGTATGAGCTTGGCAGCGGCTCTGAGCGCTTTGCTGGGTACAGTTCCTTTTTGTATCCAGCTGCCTCCGATATTTACACTGCTTGCTTCAACAATTAAAACTTTTTTGTCGAACTTTGTACTTTGCATGGCGCATGAAAACCCAGCGGGTCCACTGCCGATAATGATTACATCGTAATCGTACTTCATGGATTTATTAGTTTACTAAGGTTTATAAGGAGTTACTTATCTAATAGAATATACAATTGAATCAAAGATAGAGGAAATTCAACATCAAATCTCATGAAGTACCAACTTTCTGTGAAATGATAAAAAACTTGGAACGGAATACCTGCTATTTCTTATTATATCAGTATTAATAAGAAAACGTAACACGTTGAAGAAGAACGTATTACATAATATTAACTTAAAAAAATTAGAATAATGGCTTACGAACTTCCGGAATTACAATATTCCAAAGATGCACTTGAACCCCACATTGATGCAAAAACGATGGAAATTCACCATGGAAAGCATCATCAGGGATACACTACAAAATTGAATGCAGCTCTTGAAGGCCACGAATTTGCCTCATTACCAATTGAAGAAGTATTGAAAAGAATTAATGAAGTTCCGGAGAGCAAGCGCCAGGCAGTAATTAATAACGGTGGCGGTTATGCAAACCACAATCTGTTTTGGACGGTTCTTTCGCCAAATGGCGGTGGTGCACCTGAGGGTGAACTTGCTGATGCAATAAACAGTGCATTTGGAAGCTTTGATAAATTTAAAGAAGAGTTTGCGGCAGCTGCGGCCGCCCAGTTCGGTTCAGGATGGGGTTGGTTGTGCGTAGATGGAAACGGCAATCTCAAGATTGTTGCAACGGCAAATCAGGATAGCCCATATATGCACGGTTTAACTCCAATTTTTGGCGTTGATGTATGGGAACATGCATACTATCTGAACTACCAAAACAGGCGACCGGATTATTTATCTGCCATCTGGAATGTTGCTAATTGGGATCAGGTAGCAGAAAATTACGCATCAGCTAAATAAGCTGAATAATCATTTCGATGATATTAAAAGGCACTCCTCAGTGGGTGCCTTTTTTATGGTTTAAAGCTGCTTAGAAAATCACTTTTTTCTGTTGAATTCGTTATATTTAGCAAAAATTTTAACTATAAACACACTTAGTTATGCAATTTGGATTTGGAGTTGGCCCTGATACATCCTGGATGAGAAAAGAGCTCACCGATATTGGTGTTGAAGAGCTGCAAACACCGAAAGATGTTGATAAAGCCATGAAAGATTATGCAAGTGGAACAATGCTTATGGCGATAAATTCTGTGTGTGGATGCGCTGCAGGAAATGCCCGTCCCGGTTTGCAGATTGCCCTTGAAAAAGCACAAGCAAAACCTGATCACCTTGTTACTGTATTTGCAGGGCAGGATAAAGAGGCAACCGCAAGGGCTCGTGAGTACTTTAGTGAATACCCACCATCATCACCATCTTTCGCATTTTTTGTGGATGGTGAAATTAAAGCGATGATTCCCCGACACAGAATTGAAGGAAGAACCAAGGATGAAGTTGCTCAGGATCTTTTAATGGTGTTCAATGCATTTGTAAAGTCTGAATAGAGAGTAGTTAAGCTTTACTTGCATCAATCAAAATGAACCCGGTTGCAATTGTAAATTATTGTCCCGGTTTTATTTATATCCTTGTATTTAAGATGGCACCCGTAAGCCAAAGTTGCGTCTGCCTGTATTGTATATTAAAGTAGCCCTGACTTCTCTGAAGCAGATAATTATCAAAAGGGAAGAATTCGTTACGCATATTTGGGCGTTCAAACCTGAAGTTGTAACGCGGATCTGTTCTGTCGAAAGAGTACGACCAAACCATGGTATTAAGAAACCTGTCTACATACCAAGGTGGGCCGAATAGTATAAAGATCATTCCCATGTCTGTTTTCCAGCCCTCCTTAAATGTAGTAAACTGCTTATTTGCCTGCTCAACCCGTTCATAGTAGAGATTTATGACTGCTCTGGCCTGATTCATATTCCCAATATTACTCAACCAGAAACGATCTACCGCCTCTTTCAGTGAATCGGGGTCCTGTATGGCCATCATGCGTTCATGATCTCTTCGGTCCATTAAATAGATTAGGGGAGCAGCAAGCTCACGTGATGTAAGTAATGCCGGGTAGTTCTTACTTTTAATTGAAAAATCTCTTGCTCTATATATTGTATTTCCGTTCTCATCAGTAGTTTCGGCTTCAAAACGATAGACTCCTTTCTCAAGAATTCCGTATTTAAATTCTATAAGTACACTTCCCGGTTGGTCAAGGCGCCTTGTAATTTCATCAATTACTTCCGGATTTCTCATATCAACACCTAAATAAGGCAGTGTTGAGGGGCTGTAATTGTTAAAGTTCATAGGGCGAGCCGGTGTATTGTCTGCAGTAAACCGAAGCAGCCTTGAATTTATTTCAAGAGGGGCGTCGAGATCGTTATTGGTTACCTGAAACATGAATTTCAGGCTGTCGAGTCCGGATGAAACAGTATATGTTGTGATTGGATTAAATGGAAGATCTGGTTCGCCGGGCCCTTTGCCAAGCAGGCGAATTGTTGTAAGATTGATCTCAGGATTTTCAGGATCAGGTATGTCTGCTTCAGCTCTTCTTGTGGATGCTCTTCCTGAAGTGCGGTCAACTACACTTACAACTACCTCAAAGTTGCCGGGTTGTACTTTAAGAACTTCATCATGCGTAAACACATCCTGCCCAATAAATGTACCCTCAAACTCAGACTCTACAGTAAAATCCCTGCGCACGTTTTTGGTAAAACTCCCTTCAATTTCAAGAATTCGTATTTCTACTGACACCCTTGCTTGGCGAACATCATCTATAGTGGAATAGATAAGGCTTCCAACAACAATATCGGTAGTTACGCTAATCAGGGCTTCATCAGTTTCACTGAGCAGGCCAATTGATGACATACGAACCTCAGGATAACCATCCTGAAAGTGGAAGAATGAACCTCTCTCTATATCTGGATTGGCAGAACGCACGCAAGCGGTGTTATATACAAATACCGGTATGAGTAGAAGTAAAAGATATTGTCTGTATTTCATTTGAGTAGTAAAACAATGTTTAATAGATGCCAACTGTGATATTTTGCCAATAATATAACAACATAACTGTGCTATAATTGCTTACCTTTAGCAGTATTTATATTATCTATTTAAAATTTCACATAATAACAACAAAGTTTTATGCTAAGTAGTGCGCGAAGAACAAAAATAGTTTGCACATTAGGTCCAAGCAGTAACACATTAGAAGGAATTGAAAGTCTCTATCGTGCGGGGATGAATGTAGTGAGGATAAACTTTTCTCATGGATCGCATGCGGATCACGCGAGAACAATAGGGTATGTGAGAGAGATTGCCCGAAAGTATGAATACTCCATACCTGTGTTGATGGACCTTCAGGGCCCAAAAATACGCGTTGGGCAGATGAAAGACGGGGCTCAGTTCATTAAAGAGGGTTCACTTGTAAAATTAACCTCTGAAGATATTACAGGTGATGAAAATCTGATTCCGATAGATTATCCTAACCTTGCGGAAGATGCAGCGGAAGGAAATCAAATTCTAATTGATGATGGTTTGATGGAGCTAAAAATCATCAAAAAGAGTGAAAAAGATCTTGTTGCAAAAGTGGTTGTTGGCGGGCTTTTAAAATCGCGCAAAGGTGTAAACCTGCCGGATGTGGATATTTCCATGTCGTCTCTTACCGAAAAAGATAAGGAAGATCTTGAGTTTGGACTTGATATAGGCGTTGATTTTGTAGCCATGTCTTTTGTTCGTTCTGCGCGTGATGTACAGGATGTTATCTCACGTATTCGGGCAAAAGGAAGCAACGCCGCCCTGATCGCAAAAATTGAGAAGCCGGAAGCTGTACATGTAATTGACGAAATCATTGAAGAAGCCGACGGTATTATGGTGGCTCGCGGTGACCTGGGAATCGAAATTCCAAGTGAACAGGTGCCTCTGGTTCAGAAAAAAATTATTGAGCGTTGCAGAATGGCAGGTAAGCCGGTAATAACAGCTACCCAGATGCTCGATTCTATGATTGTGAATCCCCGGGCTACCCGAGCTGAAAGTTCTGATGTTGCTAACGCCGTGATGGACGGTACAGATGCTGTAATGCTTTCCGGTGAGACGGCAGCCGGCAAGTACCCGGTTGAAGCTGTAAAAACAATGTCGAAAATCATCAAATCGGTTGAGGAAAACAGCTCGGCTATCTACTACAGCCTGAAATACCGAAAACCGGACTGGAAAGAGAAGCAAGTTATTGAATCACTTGCATACTCCTGCGTAACCATAGCTGATAATGTTGATGCAAAAGCAATCAGCACGATTACACACTCCGGTAATACGGCACGAAGAATTGCCAAATTCAGGCCAAAAGTTCCAATCATTGCATTCACAGAGAGCAGAATTGTGCGCCGGCAGCTGAATCTCGTTTGGGGGGTACAGTCTGTACGGTTAGATGAAATTTTCGATACTGACCTGAGCGTAAAAATGATGGAAGATTATCTGGTTAAAGATGGCCTGGTGAATAAGGGAGACAGAATTATCATTGCTACAGGTATGCCGCTTGCAAAAAGAGGCAGAACCAATATGATTAAAGTTAGCACCATCGAAGAGTTGTAGCATGGCACTCTTCTTTGTGGTGCAAGAATCAACAAATACGCTGGCCGCAAGCATTGCGTTAATAGATGGTGAAAAGAACTCTTTACATATTATTGATTTTTGTTCTGTTTGCGGGTTGTTCTACCGTTAAACAAGGTTGGAAAAATTTTACCGCATACTACAACACATTTTATAACGCTAATCAATTTTACGATGCCGGCCTTGAGAGAAACCTCAGGCAGGTACCCCAGATTAACCCGTTGTTACCTATTCGGGTACATCTCCCCCCAAGCAGTGCCGGGCTTGATGAGTTTGAACAGGCTATTGAAAGAGGAAGCTCCATTTTAAGAAATCACGATGAATCGAAATATGTACTACCGGCAATTTTTCTGATTGGAAAATCTTTCTATTACCGTGCTGAATATTTTTCGGCACTGGAAAAATTTCAGGAACTGCAGACACTTGCAAGCGGAACACTGCAACAAGAAGCCACACTTTGGCAGGGCAGAACCTATCTCGAAATGTCTAATTTTAATGAAGGCATTCGATTCCTTGAGGTGGAAGCTGATTTAATAGAAGATTGGGACCCTGCACTGCGTGCCGAAACCGATATGATACTTGCACAACTGCATACAGCATTGAGAAACTGGGGTGAGGCAGCATCCTACCTGAACCGTTCCATTGAGTATGTAGAAGACAGACACAAAAAAGCCCGTGCCTTTTTTCTGCTTGGCCAGGTTAATGAACGTCTGGGAGATTACAGCCAGGCATTATATGCATACAATCAAATATCCGGGATAAGAACTACTTACGATATTGAGTTCAATGCATTAAGAAAAGAAGCAGAAGTTTCCCGGATGATCGGTAACTACCAGCGCGCAGAATACCTCTACCGGAGTATGCAACGCGATGATAAGTTTTTTGAGTATCGAAACGAACTTCAATACGAGATTGCCAGAACCTATCAGTTACGGGGCATGCCCGAAACAGCACTGGATAATTATCAGCTTGTACTCAGAGACCGGCGACAAAATCCATCCCCTGTTACACAGGCACGCAGCTTTTTTGGCATTGGAGAGATTTATCGCGATGACTTAGACAGTTTTACAATGGCTGCTGCATATTTTGATTCTGCTGCATCCGTGCGGGTTGATCAGGCACTGCTGCCTGTGGGCTTCAATGCAAGGGAACTTGCAGAATCATTCGGGCAATATGCCGATATCAGGCGGGAAATTTCCCATAGAGACAGTCTGTTGCGGGTTGCCAACCTGCCGCCTGATGAACTTGAAGCTCTTATTGCGGAATTGCAGCGTATTGAAGAAGAGAAAATGCAGGAGGAGATGAGCCGAATGCAAAGTGAACGCGACAGAATGATTGTGGCAGAACCGGCAGATACGGTAATTGATGCGGCTGAGGCTACAACTCATGGATTTTTGAATATAAACAATCCCGCTATGCTGCAGGATGCCAGCCTTCAGTTTCAGGCAATTTGGGGCGATCGCGCTCTTGCCGATAATTGGCGGCGCAGGGCTGATGTAAGCGCAACCAGGTTCGATCAAATCGTGATTAGGGATGAATCAGATGAAGTGATTGAAATTGAACCCGAATCTGCAGAAGGCGGACTATTTACTACAGCAGTTGATCTGAGCGATATCCCCTTTGAGCAAGATGAAAAATTAGTCATGAAAAAAGAAATTGAAGACTTAAACTACAGGCTTGCAAATGTCTTCTTTCTCTCGCTTGATATGCCCGATAGTGCGCGAGCGTACTATCAAAAAGTAACGGAAAGTTCGTTCAACGAGCACCTTGTAACCATGGCATTTTACAGCATTGCAGAGATTGAATTATTGCGCGATAACGAAGCATCTGCAAGGGATGCATTTGACAGTTTATACCAAAAAGATCCCAATTCACTCTACACTCGCAGAATTGCAGATCGGCTCAATGTTGAGATAGAACTCACAGAATTGACTGAAATCCCCCGAATTGAACAGCAGTATTTCGAGGTGAGATCGAACGAGAATGAAACTCCTCCAAAGGAGAGGGCAGAAGCACTTCTAATGCTTGCAGAAAATGGCAATAGCGACTCACAACGTGCAAGACTGCTTTTTGAAGCCGCACAAGAGTATATGAAAGCTGCCCGCTTTGAGAGTGACAATCAGCAAATTATTCGGGAATGGTTCGAAAGACAGGATGAAACCCGCAGAATGAGAACTGAATTTCAGATGCTGCAGGACTCTTCACAAGTTATGCTTGCAGACACTACAATAGCAGAAGATAAGCAGCTCTTTTGGCAAAATATTGCAGATTCAACATTTGCAGAACCCAACTTTACCGAGGGATTCCCATTTGAGGGTGCATATTGGGATACAACGCGTTCCATTTTAAACCGGATTGAACAATATTATGCCACAAGTACAATCATGCCATCGGTTACCCTATTACAGCAGACACTGCGAAAGCCGGTGATTCAACAGCCTGAGGAAGAGATGTTGATTGATCCCGAAATTGAAGAGTTTATCCCGGACACAGCAGAGAGTCTGATCTCAACATGCGAAGAACTCGGCATTTCGATGGATTTTGATGGCGGTATGGATGCATTTATGAGAACTATTTCATTCCCATCGTGGACGGAAAGTATATCAATGCGGGGAGAGGTTGTGTACACATTTACCATTGCTCCGGATGGTACCGTAATAGGATATGATCAGGTAAGCCAGATGGATCGGTCGGGGATACCACAATCCATAGAAAATGCAATTGATCAGCTTTTAATTTTTACACCTCATGAAGAAGACATGCCGGTAAGGTGTAACTTAACATTCCCTATAGATCTTTGATTTTGCGGATGTGGTATACATGTTCTACACCTGCATTTTTTAAAAATTCCGTAAGCTCCCGGTTAATTTTTCGCACCAAACCGGGTCCTTCATATACAAGGCCAGTATAGATCTGAAGTAAATTTGCCCCCGCCATAAGTTTTTCTATAGCATCTATCGTGCTACTTACCCCACCCACCCCGATAATGGTTTTCTGGCCATTGGTTAGCGTGTGGATCTGCTCGATAATTTCAGTGCTTTTTTGTTTTATTGCCTGACCGCTTAACCCTCCATTACCGGCGTTTTTAATTACCCGCGGCGAAGACTGTAAATTCTCTCTTTTTGATGATGTATTCGTGGCAACATAACCCCGAATGGCATGCGTTTCACAAATTTCAATGAGCTCTTTCAATTGCTCTTTGCTCAAATCAACAGAAAATTTTATGAGAACCGGGGGCAGGCTAACGTCTTTTTTTACCTCGAGTGCTGTAAGCAGGCTATTTAAAGCTTCGGGATCTTCAAATGTTTTTCCCTCTGTGGTGTTGGGGCACGATATGTTAACTGTAATATAATCTGCCAGAGTTTTTACCATATCGAAACTTGTTTTGTAATCGAGAATGGCTTTTTCCCCCACAATTGAAGGATTATGCGTTTTGGCGATATTTGCGCCAATTGGCACATCTGCTTTGGCTTTCTTAAGCCTGCGGGAGATTGTTTGAACTCCATCATTATTCAGCCCCATTCTGTTTATGAGGGATTTATCTTTCTGCAGCCGAAAACTCCTGGGTTTTGGGTTGCCTGTGGATGAATTAGCGGTGATACTGCCAATCTCTATGAAACCAAACCCGAGATTTTGCATTGCCGAAATGGTAGTTCCGTTTTTGTCAAATCCTGCTGCCAGGCCAATTGGATTGGGAAACTTAAGACCGAAAAAGTTTTGTTCAAGAACCGGATCTTCGTAACCAAAAAACGAGTTTGTTACTTTTAGTAAAGCAGGACTCTTACTTACTGTAGAAGCGAATTTAATCGTAGCTTCATGAGCATAATCTGAAGTAAACCTGAAAAGAAACGGTCTTACAATTTGTTTGTACATAAAAAAAAATTGAACTGATGGTGAAGTTACATACTGACAAGCAAAAATTGAAACCTGATAACAAATCATATTTATTCCCTATAATCAGCAGATGAAATTCAGCAGCAGTGATAAGTGGCTCGATCAAGTTCAGTCAACCTTCAGAGATGAGGAAGTTATTCTTCTTGAATCCCAGATGGAAGGGCACCCATCATCAAAAAAAACGTTGGCTGCATTAAAACCTAAGCGATGGATAAGGGCAGAGTCAGATCAAATAACCATTTTTAACGGTACCCGAACAACATCATTTCGGGGGGATCCCTGGGAGGCACTTAAAGTATTTCGAAATACCAAAAACGGATGGCTTTTTGGGTATCTGGGCTACGATTTAAAAAACTTCACTGAAAAACTTCAATCGGTAAATAGAGCAATGTATCAATTTCCCGATCTCTATTTTATGGAGCCGGAGTCCCTGCTGATCTATGAAAACGGCGAGGTTTCTCTTTATGGAAATCCGGTTGAGCTGGAAAACATATCGCCAGGAAAAACTGAATCAAGTAAACCAGATGCAGTTGACGTAAAAGAGCTTGTTACCAAAGAAGAGTACATTAAAAATGTTGTGCTGATAAAAGAACGAATAGCTGCCGGAGACTTTTATGAGTTGAACTATAGCTACGCGCTTCAGACTGAATGGAAAACCCATCCGTACAGATTGTTTCAAAAAATGAGAGCAGTTAATCCGGTGCCGTTTGGTGCGTACATTCAGATGGAAGAGGGCGCAGTATGTTCCATTTCACCGGAGCGGTTTCTGAGAAAAGAGGGGGGGAAAATTATATCAGAACCCATCAAAGGAACTTCTGTACGCATGGAGAATGCAGAAGCAGATAAACAGAGCAGGCAGGAACTTCTGAACGAAAAAAACAGGGCGGAAAACTTAATGATTGTTGACCTTGTTCGGCACGATCTCTCAAAAGTTGCCAAAACCGGCTCTGTTCAGGTCGAGAAACTATTTGATGTACAATCTTTCGGAACCGTACACCAGTTGTTATCAACCGTTGTTGCAGAGGCAGCAAATAATACGGATGCCGTGGATATTGTGAAGGAGTGTTTCCCAATGGGCTCAATGACCGGTGCACCAAAGATTGAGGTGATGAAGGCGATAGACAATCTGGAAAATTATAAAAGAGGTATCTACTCCGGGGCAATTGGATACTTTACACCGGATGATGATTTTGATTTTAATGTAGTAATTCGGTCTGCAATTGTACAAAATCATTGTTTAACGTACCCTGTAGGCGGGGCAATTACAAGCGATTCTGATGCAGATGCAGAATGGGAAGAGACTAAGATAAAGGCGCAAAGCCTCACCAAAGTTTTTCGAAAAGATGGCGAATTGCGAAATGAAGCTGTAAGCAAATAAGTTTAGTAATTGAATGTCAGTATCTAAATTGGAAAAACATGCATCAAAAAATCAAAACACTTGGCCAGCTGAAAGAGAGCGGATGGAAATCTGTATCCATCAAAGATGAGCTGAGAAATAATCTGTTCAAAAAAATTAAAGCCAAAGAGCCTGTTTTTCCGGGAATTCTGGGATATGAAAAAACGGTGATTCCCCAAATTCAGAATGCCATTCTTGCCCGGCACGATCTAATTTTACTTGGTTTAAGAGGACAGGCAAAGACCCGGATGCTGCGAATGCTGGTAACTTTTCTGGATGATTTTATCCCCATAGTTAAGGGGTCTGAAATTAATGATGATCCTCTCAATCCCATTTCCATCTTCTCAAAAAAGTTGATTGCCGAACATGGCGACGATACACCGATTGAGTGGCTGCCGAAAGAGAGAAGATACGGAGAAAAGCTCGCTACACCGGATACAACCGTATCTGACTTGATTGGAGATCTCGATCCCATCAAAGCTGCATCCATGAAAAAGGCGCTCTCGGATGAAGAGGTAATTAACTACGGACTTATTCCCAGAACAAACCGGGGAATATTTGTAATTAATGAACTTCCCGATCTCCAGCCGCGAATTCAGGTTGCCCTGCTTAATATCATGCAGGAAAGAGATATTCAAATCAGAGGCTTCAATATCCGCATCCCGATTGATGTGTTTATGGCCTTTTCTGCAAACCCGGAGGATTATACAAACAGGGGAAATATCATTACTCCACTTAAAGACAGAATTGATTCCCAAATCATTACCCACTATCCCAAATCGCTGGATGTTGCACTAAAGATTACATCTCAGGAAGCATGGACGAATCGCCAGAATGATCTGGAGATTCACATTCCGGAAAGCTATCGAAAAATTCTTGAATATGTAGCATTCGAAGCTCGCGATAGTGAATATATCGATCAAAAAAGTGGTGTATCCACGCGTATGACCATCACCGCAATGGAGCAGGTTATTTCAGCAACAGAGCGGCGCGCGGTTCATAACGAATCGAAGAAAACCACCCTGCGCATTACAGATCTCTATGCCATGGTACCCGCACTTACCGGAAAGCTCGAGCTTGTATATGAGGGCGAGCAGGAAGGTGCTGTGAATGTTGCCAAACACATAATCGGTAAAGCAATTAATAGAGTGTTTAAAGAACAATTCCCTGATCCATCAAAGCGTAAAGGCGAAGAAACAAGCCCTTACAGTGAAATTCTTGGGTGGTTCGAGAACGGAAATATTCTTGAGATACCTGATATGGCTGATGATGCATCCTACAAAAAAAGGCTGGACGCAATAACTGGTCTGAGTGAAATGGCAGATAAATTTTCTGGTGAAGGTGATGACCGATATGCCATAATGGACCTTCTGATTGAAGCGCTGCATCAAAATTCAAAAATAGGGAAGAACGATCTGGACGACAACCGAACATATTCCGATATGCTTGGCAGTATGCTCGGTAATTTCACAAGTTTTGACGACGACGAATTTATTGGATAGGTATTGATTGCAATAGGTTCATTGAAACCTTATCTTTCTTGTCTATCTAAAATCCGGCATACTCAAGCGGAACCGAATTCAATAAAACACCACAAAGACGATGAAAAAAGGAATCCATCCCGATTATAAAGAAATTACTGTTTTGATGAGTGATGGTACTGAGATTAAAACCAGAAGTACCATGGATGTTAAAGATGGTGTCTACAAAAGTGAAGTAGATTCCAAAAATCATCCATTTTATAACAAAGATCAAAAAATTCAGAAAAAAGCAGACCGTATCGACGCATTCAACCGACGATACAAAAAAGGTTAATTACCTTAAAAAAACAGTTTTCAAAAGGATGCCGTGTTCAACACGACATCCTTTTTTTATGCCTGAAAGCAAATAAAAAAATTTTTGGTATCTGCGTACAAGTATCTGAAATATATTTGTTTGATAAATTTTATATTGCAGTAAAAAGCTCATGCAGTTATCCACCTTTACGGTAGGCCCGTTCTCAGAAAATACCTACCTGCTCGAAAATTCCGGAGAAGCCATCATTATAGATCCGGGTTTTTTTAATCCTAATGAATTCAATCAATTTCACAGCCATCTGGCAAAATCCGGCAGTTCGCTTATTGCTGTAATTCTTACACACGCCCATGTAGATCATGTACTGGGCTTGGATAAAGTAGTAAGTAAATATAATGTGCCTGTTTATTTGAACCACTCTGATCTTAGTCTTTGGGAAAATTTTCCGAATCAGGCACGAATGTTTGGTTTTACATCCGATGGATTCGATTTTGTACCGGAACCGCTTGATGAAAAGAGAGATGTTCAGTTTGGATCATTTACTTTTGATGTGCTCTACACACCAGGCCACTCGCCAGATCATGTATCACTCTATTTTAAAGATCAGGAATTTCTGATTGTGGGGGATGCCCTCTTCAGAGAAAGTATCGGAAGAACGGATCTGTATGGTGGCGACTTTGATATTATTGCAACATCGATTAGAGAAAAGCTCTATGTTTTGCCGGATAATACCAAAGTATATCCCGGCCATGGCCCTGAAACCACAATAGGCCACGAAAAACTCCATAATTCATTTGTTAAAGCGTAACAGCGTATGCAATCCAGCCATTAAAGAATGATGTCGTCGTCGCTGTCTTTGTTGCCCAGAAGATCTGAAAGCCGCTTTATCTGTTTGGAGTAATACTCTTCTTTTGAGGGGTTCGCTTCCTTGAGGCGTTCATAGGTTTGAATGGCCGCGGAATAATTGCTCTGTTTTTCGTGAATTACAGCCAGTGTCTCTGTTACGATATCATCAACATCCGCACTTTTTTCACTCAAATCACGCTTATCATCCTCCATTTCGGATGGATGGATTCGTTTACGCTCAACAGAAGAAAGTTTTGTGATTAAACTATCAAGATCGCTGATTGGGTGTGCCTGTTCTGCTGAATAGATGCTGCGTTTAAATTCGGCCTGCTTCTTTTCTGGTACCCAGGCATCAAAGCTTTTCGGGTGTGATAAGAAGTAGTGAAGCCTCTCCATGAATTTACTGCCTGGTGCCCGTACTTTTGCCTGCCAGGCTGCTTCAATGGCGTTCTCTTTATCACTATTTTGATAGTGAAGCCAGGCCAGAAAAAAATACCCTATCGCACCGGCATTTCGTTTTTCAACACGTACCTGAAGCCTTTCGATAGCTTCTTTCGGGTTGGTTTCAAACTTCTCAAGATAACTTTGGTACGATTCCGGAATTTGATAGTACTCTAATTTCATACGTGAAGATTAAAAACTTTGGCGCACTTACCAACTGCTCACAGCGTCATTAAACATATTGTTTGATATCTGCTGCAGCGCTGCTTCTGCTGCCTCTATTTCACCGTCAACCGGGTTTTCAAGAACATCGTAGGTGGCACTTCCTGTGAAATTTTTTGTCCAGAGTGGTTCATCATCACTGGCGTACTGAAATGTGGCACGCACGGTTATCTGTATTTCATTTAGGTTGGCCTGTTCGTCTCCGCCAATACTGAATGGCCTGTTTACATAGGTTTGTATGGCACCTTCAACAAACGCGTCTGCATCATCCTGATCATTGATCAGCGATAGTCTGCTCTGGTTCACAAACCGGTTCACGAGCGCCCGATTCAGCCTGTCGCTCAAATCACCCAAACCACTTTGCGACCGGTCAGGAAAAAACGGAATATAGATAGTACGTACATCGCTGGGGATGGATGTACCTGTAAAACTATAAGCTATACAGCCACTTAACCCAATAAGAAATGCTGCAAATAGTACCGGTAATTTTTTATTGAAGCCCATACTGATCAAGCTTTCTGTAAAGTGTTCGTTCGCTTACACCCAATGCTTCAGATGCTTTGCGCCTGTTTCCGTCAAAACGTTTTAACGCCTGTTCTATTAGAAACTTTTCTGCCTCTTCGATGGATGGTATCTCTTTATCACCAAAAAACCTTTCAACTTCATCATCTTCCTTATCATCTAATGGCTCGAATGGCATTTGAGGGGTGGAAATTCCCAGAGAGGTATCTTCCATCTGTTCCCGAATGTGGCTGGATATATCATTCGGATCGATGGAGCGCGAAACACTTGCCGGCAGTGCCTTGACATTTTTCTCGGAAAAGGAGGTATAGATAAATTTTGCCAGCATTTTTTTCAGGTCCGAAAGGTCTGTTCGCATCTCAATTAAAGCACGGTAAATGATGCCCATATCAGGTGATTTTGAATCATCCTCAAAAAAGTCATTGCCCTCTTTTCGCGACAATACAGGCAGGTTATCGGTTGAGCCAAGATGCTGCCTACCTTTCAGATATTTTTGCAGGCGGTCTTTATCAATAAACTGAGATTTTTCGAGTACCACCAGCTGCTCGGCTACGTTGCGAAGCTCCCGAACGTTGCCCGGCCAGCGGTATGAAATCAGAAGCTCTTTGGCTTCATCCGAAAAACCCTGGAAAACCGAGTCGTACTTGGAAGAAAATTCAGTTACAAATTTTCTGAAAATCGGGATGATATCTTCTTTGCGGTCGCGAAGAGGAGGGAGTTTAAGTTTTACGGTATCAAGCCGGTAGTAAAGATCTTCCCGAAATGCCCCGTCTTTTACCAGCTCCCAGAGATCGCGGTTTGTTGCTGCGATTACACGTACATCAACAGTGAACATTTTGCTCGACCCTACCCTGAAAAATTCCCCGCTTTCGAGCACACGAAGCAATTTCACCTGGATATTTTTTGGTGTATCTCCTATTTCATCCAGAAAAATTGTGCCTCCATCTGCTTTTTCGAAGTACCCTTTTCTGGCTTCATGGGCACCGGTGAACGACCCTTTCTCGTGGCCAAAAAGTTCACTCTCAATAATACCTTCAGGTATGGCACCACAATTTACAATCACAAGATCTTTTCTGCTGCGCTTGCTCATTGCATGTATTGCACGTGCGGTTACATCTTTACCTACACCGCTCTCTCCCTGCAGAAGAACGGTGATATCCGTTCCCGAAATCTGCATAATCTTATCAACAACCTGCCGGATAGCGTCTGATTCTCCGGTAAGCCCAAATTTTTCCTGAAATACCTGCCTGTCCATAGATCAATTATTTTTGAAGCTTAAATGTAAGAAAGATCTGTTTCTTGCCATAAAGTACAATCAACTAAATTAACGATTTTTGAACTCTTCAGGGGAAAATCCCTTTACATTTAGTAGAAAAGATGGTTTGTTGTTGATACACTGTCATCTGCTAAAAAAAATGATATAAAAGACGATCTCCTAATGACTACTGACTTTTACTGCGAAGGAACAGAAGAGAAGCTGCGTAAACATTTTAATGTGATCTATGGCAAAGATGCTGTTGACGATTGCATGAAGCGAACCAAATACTTGATAAACCGTTACGGTTTGTCACCGGCAAAAAAAATATCTTTTCATGATGTTTGGACGCACAAAGATGCCATTTTGATTACCTACGGCGATATGGTTCAACCCGAAGTAGGTGAGCCTGTTTCAAAGCTGAGTAAACAACATCTTTTTCTGAAGAAAACACTCCAAGAGCACTTTTCAACTGTGCATATATTGCCTTTTTTCCCGAGTTCATCGGACGATGGATTTTCAGTAGTGGATTACAGGCGTGTGGATGTTCGGCTTGGCGGTTGGGACGATATAAAGGAGATGAGCGGAGATTTTCGCCTGATGGGGGATTTGGTAATGAACCACATATCGCGCCACAGTGATTGGTTTAAGCAGTACCTTGCCAAGCAGGAACCGTACACTGATTTTTTTATTGAAGTAGATCCAAAAATTGATCTTTCTGATGTAACCCGCCCCAGAAGCACCCCGCTGCTTACACCGGTTCACACCAAAAATGGGGAGAAGTTTGTGTGGTCAACATTTAGCGATGACCAGATTGATGTAAACTTTGCAAACCGGGATGTACTGTTTGAATATCTCGATATTTTCTTTTTCTACCTTAGCAAAGGGCTGAGCGTGATCCGGCTCGATGCCGTAGCTTTTATCTGGAAGGAGATGGGCACAGACTGTATCCACCTGGAGCAGACACATGAAATCGTGAAACTGGTGCGTACCCTTACCGATTGTTTTGCACCGGAGGCCACCATCATTACAGAGACAAACGTACCCCACAAAGAGAACATTAGCTATTTTGGGGATGGTGATGAAACTCACATGGTGTATCAGTTTAGCTTGCCGCCACTTTTGCTGCATGCAATTCTTACGGAAAATTCATCATATCTCACGGAATGGGTAAAAACCTTGAAACCACTGCCTGATAACTGCACCTATTTCAATTTTACCTCTTCGCATGATGGCATCGGAGTTCGGCCACTTGAGGGCTTGGTTCCACAGGATGAATTTACCAGCCTTGTGGAGAGCATTCGTAAAAAGGGCGGGTTTGTATCAGAGAAGAAAAACCCGGATGGCTCCCTGAGTCCTTATGAATTGAATATCACCTATTTTGATGCGTTTAGCGGCATAAACGGATCTCAGTCTCTGCAGGAACGGCGATACATCTGTTCTCAGATTATCTCGATGAGCCTGAAGGGGGTTCCCGGAATCTATTTTCACAATCTCACCGCAACACGGAATAATTTGCAGGGAGTATCCATCACCGGAAGGTACAGAACCATAAACCGTAAAAAATGGTACTACGGAGAGCTTACCGGTGAGCTGAGTGATCCCGACAGCACTACCCATCGCATATTTAACAAAATGAAGCAGATCATTGCCGCCAGAAAAAAGCATCCCGCTTTTCATCCGTTTGGCAGGCAGTCTGTTGCTGACTTGGGAAATGAACTCTTCTGTCTGCTGAGATGGGATCCTGCAGAAACTGAAAAAATTCTTGTTTTGGCAAACCTCACCAACAGTGAAAAAGAGGTAAATCTTACAGATTTTGAACTGCCTGTAAAAGAACAGGGAACCTACAGTGATATTATTTCGCAGGAAATTGCAGTGAGAGATGGTGTGGCATCACTCAAGCCATTTCAGGTGATCTGGGTTAAAGTCTAAGTCTTTAAACTTTCACACATTGTGTAAGCTGGCTCAGTTGTGTGATGACCAGATCAGCTTCGAGATTTTTGCAGCGTTCGTCATCTTTGCGCCATTTTAAAGAGCGTTTATCACCGGCAAAAAGTGCTGTTTTCATCCCAAGCTCGGCTGCCGGGTATACATCTTTCAGCATGTCGTTGCCGATATAGAGTATCTGATGAGGCGATACATCTGCGTTAACGCGCTTCATCTTTTGCAGAAATTCTTCATAAAACTTTAATCCGGGTTTTTTCAACCTCTCCTCATACGACCAGTTTAGCAATCCCGGATGAAACCCAAGCTCATCAAGAGATTTTCCAGTAAGAGATTCAAGAACAATGGGTGTGTAAAACTGAGAATTTGAGATGATACCCTGAGTTACTCCTTTTGATTTGAAGTATTCCAATGTTTCAGAAACATAGGGCATAGGCCAAACCGGATTCATCCTCGCTTCAAATTCAACAGAAACTTGTTCATAAAGGTGTTCATCAGGCTTAAAATCTACCAGTCCGTCTTTCTTCATTTGATCCAGTACCTGCGCCCAAGCCTCACGGATGTCGGGTTCAGGGTACTCAACACCGTCGGCTTTTATGGCGGTAATCAACTCATCAACTACACTGTTGTAGATACCAAAACCCAGTTTACCGGCATCACCATTTAAAACGGTAACTCCTGATTGACTCAGCACTTCTAAAAAAAGCTCAGCATCCGGGCTGCCGTCATCGATGCCGATGTCACCCACGCCGGATATAAAAAGAGTGCCGTAGAAATCGTAGGCAATTACTTTAATATCCTTTAGAAGATGCAATTTGGGCTCGGCATCTGTTTCAAGCGGCTCCATAAAAGCAGAAAGCTCCCTTAAGCGGGTGTGCAGATCATTTCCAGGCATGTAATTTGGGGCTATTATTTCTTAAACTTTTTGCGATACTCCTCAATCTCAATCATTGGAGGACGCTCTTCTTCAACAATTTCGATGAGATTTTGCTCATACTGATCACGTTTTGCCTGGAACTGCCTGAGAAGTGTTTCGTGCTCTGCCTTTTCAAATACCCCAAGTGCTTTAGCCCGTTTGATGAAGGTTTGCAGGATGCCAAACGACATTTTCCCGAGAGCCTGTGTTGGCTTGTTCTCGTGCACACGTTTGTCGAGGTCGGTTTGAGCGAATGCTTCAAGGCCAAATTTATGGTACACATCAATCAAGTGAGAGGTTTCCACTCCATATCCAATCGGGAATGCAATCTGTTCAAGAACTTCACGCCGAACAGCATATTCGCCGGATAGCGGCTGGATAATGGCTGTTAAATCGGGAAAGAAGAGTGAAAAAAGCGGGCGAACCAGAATTTCGGTAACCCTCCCCCCGCCTGATGGACGTACATTGCCCGAAAAAGCGAGCGGACGGTCATAAAACGCTTTCACATATTTTACCTCTTCGCGATAGATCAGCGGTGCAACAAGGCCATAAACAAAGCGCGGGTGAATATTGCTTATATCGGCATCTACATAAACAATGATATTGCCCTTTAGCTGGTAAATTGCTTTCCAGAGGTTCTCGCCTTTCCCTCGTTTGGGTTCAAGATTTGGTAAAATGTCTGATGCGAGATAGGTATCCGCACCAAAGTTCTTCGCAACCTCAAGGGTTTTATCTTCCGATCCGGAATCGATCACAGCAATCTCATCAATAAGCGGGTAGCGCTCAACCAGTTCAGACCGGAAAATAATAAGCTCTTTCCCGATTGTTTTTTCCTCATTAAGTGTAGGCAGACAGAGGGAAATGGTAAGATTTTTCTTCTTTTTTGCCTCCACCAGCTTTTTCAAATCCCAGAATTCTGAATGGTGATAGGTATTTTTGTCAATCCAGTTTTGAAGATTACTCACAATATCCTCCGTCAACAGCTAAAATTGTTCCAATCAGCTGAGCCAGCCCTTTGTAAATCGGCTCAATCTGTATGGTTTCATTTGATTTGAAAGTTTGTTCACCCACGGTTATACCCAGGGTAAGGGCAGGTATTTTTTGGTCGATCAGCGCAGAAAGCTCTGATATACTTGGTGACAATCGAGGCTCAATATCCAGTGTTTCCATCACAGAGCGGGCACATTTGGTAAGGGGATGGGCAAATGGTATGCCTCCGGGCGATCGCATGGCGAAAATATCGAGCTCAATCTGATCACCGGTTTTGGATGAAACTTCAAGCACAATGTCATTGATTGTATCACCGGTTTTTTCTACCACTTCCTGCGATTCTGAGCGAACTTCGAAACCGAGTGTGGCATCCCGGGCGATGGTATTAAAGGATGAACCCCCAACTATTGAGCCCATAACAACACTAGTGCGTGGCCTTTTGGGCAGGCGGATATCATTAATTTTGTTGATCACCTCGTTAAGTGTAAGGATAGCACTTGCATCACCAAAGCGCGACCAATCGTACGTTTCAGGCACGCGGCAGGTAATTTCACCGCGAAGCATACCGATCGAGGAGTAGCTCAACCTGCCAAGCTGAATTCCTTCAATACAGATAGCATTTTTGATGTCGAACTTATTGTTTTCAAGGAAAAAGCGTATTCCTTCAAGGTTACCGCGGCCAAGGCTTTTTACCCCTGCAAGCAGTACGAGATCATTTTTAAGTTCAATTTTCAGATCTTCAAGAATGTAGGGAAGCGAAACAAGTGCAGCCAACCCGAGAGCGTTGTCTGCCACACCTGGCCCCATAATTTCATTACTTGCAACCTGCATGGTGTGGTCAGTTTTCATGTCGAAAATAGTATCGGCATGGGCATTTAGTAACAGAGCATTCTCACTCTCTTTACCGCTTAATACACCGATGCCGTTTCCCGCGTCATCAATGGATGAATCGGTGAGGCCGGCTTCATCAAACCTGTTTAAAATAAATTGAATGCGATTGTCTTCTTTTCCTGTTGGAGCCGGAATTTCTCCGATCATTACAAGATTCGCTAACAATACCTCCCGATATTTTTTAAGCTTATCCTCCAATCCGGATAATTGATTTTTAAGTTCGGAGTAGTCCTTCATAATTTTTTAAGGTAATTAGGTCTGTAGTTATTACTGTAAGATGAGAAAAATAATGCAGGAATTCACCAAAAACCTCTGATTTATAGCGGACAGAATTATAATTTTACACTAAAGTAATAATTCTGAATAAACGGGTGCTATTCGTAAACAGAGTTTAATGTTAGTTCCAAATTCAAAGATTTGATGCTAAACATTTGTTAATGTAACAAGAAACATACACCAAAAGAGTATTTCTTTCATTAACGAGCTTTCCGGATTGAGTAAAATCTTTTAAGAAAAGAAGCTGATTTGATTAGGCGAGGGCAGGTTCTGCGAAAAATTCAGTAATGGAACTCTTGGCTATTGGCCTGGCAATGAGTGTGGCTGATGTGCAATCGGTTATCTCAACGTCCACATAATCGCCTTTTTCAAAATCTTTTCGGTCGAAAACAACCATTTTGTTGGTATCAGTACGGCCGGATAGCTGTTCGGATGATCGCTTGCTTTCACCTTCAACAAGTACCAGGTGGCGCTTCCCAATTTCAAGACGATTATTTTTCTCCTGAATTGCCATTTGCTGCTGAATGATTTCCGTCAAACGTCGTTTTTTCACATCCTCCGGCACATTGTCTTCATATTTTCTGTGGGCAAGTGTGCGTTCACGTTCAGAGTAGGCAAACATGTAGGCAAGATCGTACTCTACAATCTTCATCAGAGTCATGGTATCGCGATGTTCTTCTTCAGTTTCATCGCAAAACCCTGCAATCATATCTGTTGAGAGAGACACGCCTGGAATAATTTCTCGCATTTGCTCAATGAGTGCCAGATACTGCTCGCGGGTGTATGGCCTTCTCATACGTTCAAGCATACTGCTGCTGCCTGATTGTGCCGGTATGTGAATGTAGTTGCACAAGTTTGGGCGTTCAGCTATAAGATGGAGCAACGGCTCCGGAAAATCTTTTGGATGGGGTGAAGAAAACCTGAATCTCATTTCACTGTTCACTTTGCTGGCTTCATCCATCAGGCGGGTAAAATCAATATCTTCGTACTTGTATGAATTTACATTCTGGCCCAGCAATGTAACTTCTTTATAGCCCTGATCGCTCAGCTCCTGAATTTCGCGAAGAATACTTTGCAATGGCCGGCTTCGCTCGCGTCCTCTTGTGAAGGGAACAACGCAAAAAGCACACATATTGTCGCAGCCACGCATAATGGACACAAAGGCTGTTACTCCATTACCACTGGTTCGTACCGGGCTGATGTCTGCATAGGTTTCTTCGAGTGATAGCAGCACATTTACCGCCTTACGGCCATCTTCTACTTCTGCAAGCAGATTGGGTATATCCCGATAGGCATCAGGGCCAACCACAATATCTACAAGCTGCTCCTGTTCGATAATGCGGTCTTTGATCCGTTCTGCCATACAACCTAAAACACCAACTGTAAGCTGCTCTTTTTCTTTCTTTAACGATCTGAACTCTTTAAGTCGGTTCCAGACCCGTGTTTCAGCATTTTCACGGATTGAACAGGTGTTCACAAAAATTACATCCGCTTCTTCAGCAGTTTGTACCGGAGCCATTCCTTCATCAAGAAGAATAGAATTTACAACCTCAGAGTCTGCAAAGTTCATCTGGCAGCCATAGGTTTCAATGTAGAATCGTTTGTTTTTCATGGAACCGGTGTTGAAAAAAGGTTTACTAATTTAAAGAGGAGCTAAAAATACGAATTTAATTAGTGGATGTCATTGCCCGAAATGTCTGCTGAATATGGAGTATAATGATTAATGAACGGACCTGAGGTTTCCGTCAATATCTGTCAGGAAAAAGAAAAAATTACGCCCACCCGGGGAGTTTTCAAATAAACCGTCGCTCGACTCGGTCCATCCCGTAACCGCAATATCATTTAACGAAGTTTGCACCAGAGACCTTGCACTCTCTGAACCTGAGCCACCATACGAGTTTACCCAAAGTAATGAACCGGTTTGATCTGTTTTAGCAAGAAAAGCATCATTTTCACCCTGATTCAAATTGTTGAAATCGTTATCACCAGAGCGGGATTCTCCGGTTAATATGAAATGATTATTTTCTGTTTGAATCACATTAAAAGCAGCATCATTGCTGCTTCCTCCAACTGTTTTCACCCACTCAGTGGCATAATTAGAAGAAAGTTTCATCAAAAAAGCATTTTGGCTTCCGGCACTATTATCAGAAAAAATACCTGATGATGAATCGGAACTTCCGGCCAGTATAAAACCGCCATCAGTAGTTTGCCTGATAGACCTGCCGACATCAACACCATTTCCGGCATAGCTTACAAGAGAAATAAACTGGGCGTTGACATCAAGCTCGAGTGTAAAAATGCCGGCTATACCGGGGTTTAGCCCTGTAAAGTTTCCATTTTGTGATTGATGTGAACCTGCAATTACCACTCCGTTTCGCAGGGTTATGGCAATTCCGAAAGCTTCGTCGGTCAAAGAGCCTCCAACAGTACGAGTCCAGTTCTGTGCGCCATTTTGATCAGTGAAAATCACGAAAGCGTCGCGGCTGGTGTTATCTTTGGTAAAAAAAGTAAGATCATTCGATTCTGTCGAACCTGTAACGAAGTAGCCGTTGCCAGGAGCCTGAATTACAGCATGGGCAATATCATTTCCGGAGCCTCCATATTTTCTTGCCCATAGTAGGTCGCCATTAGGGCGAACTTTGATCAGAAAAAGATCGGTACCGCCACGGTTTTGCCCGGAAAAATTACCATCATTAGAGGCGCTTTCACCGGCAATAACAAAATTACCGGCACGGTCTTCAATAACATCATGTGCGATATCGGTGCCGCTACCCCCAAATGTTCGTAACCATTCTATTGAACCATTTGCAGCGATTTTAGTAAGATGAATATGCCGCTGACCGATACCCATCCCCTGAAAGTCGCCATCATTTGAGGTAGAGCTGCCGGTGATCAGAAACCCGCCATCTGATGTTTGAATGATTTTTGTGGCTTCATCCTGTCCTGACCCGCCAATTATTTTTGCCCGTATATCACCCGCATCAATTCCATTCTCATCGTTACCATCTATTGGCTCAAGATTACAGGATGCCAGTAAAGCTGTTAATACCACGCATAAAGTGATGTTGAAAAGCCTGTATTGTAAATTATGGATAGGCATGGCACCATTTATTCTGTAATTGCAGGCTGTTCGTAACCAACTCTAACCTGATAATGTGATTAATTTACCTCAACAAGTTCAACATCGAAAACAAGGACTGCCCCTGCCGGAATAGCTGAAGGTGGTTGTTCTCCATAACCAATGTTTGAGGGTATAAAGAGTTGATATTTTGCACCTGCCTGCATCAGCTGTAAACCTTCTGAAAAACCGGGTATAACCTGAGTTACAGGAAAAGTAGTGGTTGTGTTTCCAGGTGTTTCATCGAAAATGTATCCATTAGTGAACGTTCCGGTGTATCGTATAACTACATTACTGGCAGCGCCGGGTGATTCACCATCACCCTCTTCAATTACCCGGTATTGTAAACCGGAGTCTGTAACGGAAACATCCTCGCGCTGGGCGTTAGTTTCAAGAAATTGTGCAGGATCGCGAAGAAATGAATCGAGTTTCATGTTAAAAATCAGAACAGACCCGTTTTGTATTGGAGTACCCTGGGGTGGCTGTTGGCCATAACCAAGCTCGGAAGATAGTACAAATTCAAATTCAGCACCCTCGCGCATTAGCTGAATGCCTTCAAAAATCCCCTCAATAATATCATTGGTGAGTGTAAAGTAATCGAGTTCTTCAGTTTCCATAAATACTACATCATCAATCAACCGGCCTTCGTATTCAACGAAAACAACTTTGCCTTCATCCGGCCTTTCACCATCACCTTCGTTAATGATTCTGTAAAGCAGTCCGCTTTCGGTCTGTATAACCCCTTCACGCTGTGCATACTCTTCAAGGAAATCGGTTTCATCAACAGGGTCGCCAAATGAGGGAGTGGGTGTATCGAGGCATCCGATCAAAAAGATGGATATAAAAAGAAAATAGGCTGTGTGCTTCATAATGTGGGAGTTATAGTGTTGCCGGTTCAGATTTCGGCCTGATCCGGAAATTGTTCGATTTGTTTACTGATTAATTTCATGGAAGATGGCAGTGCACGTTCTAAACGCTCTGATAACTCAATACTGTAGAACGATGGTTCCGTATACCCGCTCCAGAATGCCCGCTGCATGTCGATCTCAGGGATTACAGACTCGATACGGCCGGCATCAAAAAAGAGAACCTTTCTGTGAAGATTCTCAAATCCGTCAAAAACCGCACTTGCTAAAGATACGAGAAACGGAGATTGCTGCATCTTCTCATCAATAAGAAGGTTATGCATGCCAAACATATCCATTCGGATGTTGTGGCAAATCAGCAGCAATTCATTGCGGGTTACACTGGTTGAATCTTCGGCTCCGGCCCGGTAGTACCTGAAATTTCTACTGAGTTTCTGCCCGGCGGATAGGGTTACAGCAGCTGTTGCGGCTGTAAATTGTGCAAGTTGAGAGTTTATTTGGGCCATTCTGCCGGGTTTTCCCGCCACGCGTTAAGCATGTTCATATCTTCCTGTTTGATTTGTCCATGTTCTAACGCAACATCTATCAGTGTAGCATAATCTGTTAGTGAATAAATGGGAATATTTCGCTCGGTAAACTTTTGTGTGGCTTCATCAAACCCGTATGTAAAGATGCTGATTACAGCACGAACATCTGCACCGATAAAAAGCAGTGCATCAATAACAGAGATGGCAGAACCCCCTGTTGAGATTAAATCTTCAATCACTATGGTAGACTGCCCTTTATCAACCCCGCCTTCAATTTGATTGCCAAGGCCGTATGATTTTGCCTTTGCACGAACGTAAGCCATTGGCCTGTCGAGCGATTGCGCCACCCATGCTGCGTGTGGGATACCGGCTGTTGCGGTTCCTGTAATTACGCCAACTGAAGGGCACTCTTTCTGAATAATATCAGTAAAAGCTTTTGAAATTTTCTTGCGTAGTTCTGGGTGCCGAAGTGTAAGGCGGTTGTCGCAATAGATGGGTGAGTTCCATCCGGATGACCATGTAAAAGGATTATTTGGCCGCAAAACTACGGCGTTTATATCAAGCAGAGATTTTGCAAGCTCTCTGGAAAATGCGGAGTCAAGTATCATGTATGTTCTTTTAAAAGTGGTATTCTTATTGATAACGTTGGGAACAGGCGCTCAAGCCTTTCGCTTATAAAAGCCGTTAATTTACGGTGCAAATGTTAAGCACGTATTACGTGTATGTTTATTATACGAGGCCGGGAACGAAGTGTATTAACAGTTTTAAACAAACAAGAGCGTACAATCCGGCCAGCAAATCGTCTGCCAATATACCGAATTTTCCGCGCATTTTTTCTACTGCTTTAATGCCGAAGGGTTTTAGGATATCGAAAACACGAAAAATTATGAAACCTGTAACTAAAATCGAAAAGTCTGACAATGTAAAGCTGAAGCTGATAAATAAAAAAGTGGCGGTCTGGCCGGCACTTTCATCCATAACAAACTGGCCGGGGTCATTACCAAATTTCTCTACACTGGCATCTGTACTCCAAAGAGAAAGAACTACGGTAAGTACGAATAAAAGTGGTACTCCATACAGAGGCGAAGCTATGGCTGCACCATAAATAAGCGGAAGAGTAAAAAAGCTGCCCCAGGTACCCGGAGCGAATGGAATAAGACCGGCACCGAAGAGTGTTCCTACACAGATTTTGAAATATTGCATGACGGCCGTTTTTACGGATAATGAGAAAAGATGACTATTTAGACCCGAAAATGATTCTGCGGTTTACAGCAAAATATTCTACACCAGAATAAACGGTAATAGCAACAACAAGCATCATGCCCCAGTAAAAAATATTCAGATCGTAGATTGTGTGAACAAAATCCCCTCCAAAGAGAAGAAAAAAGCCGAAGAGCAGGGCTACATAGAGATAACCCATCTGAATGGCAGTTTTTGCTTTAGCGGTTTTTCGGGTAACCAGTGTAATACCGCGGCGATTTGTGAAAATGCGCAAACTCGTGATAATGATATCACGCAGAACAATAACGACTACAGCCCACCAGGGAAACTGGCCCGGATCGAGGAATGGCAGGCAAACAAATCCTGCAAAGGTTAGAAACTTATCAGCAAGAGGATCTAAAAATATCCCGAAATCACTCTCAACTTTATATCTGCGGGCGTAATATCCGTCGAAATAATCGGTTATTGCAGCAACGGCAAACACTACAAGGCTTAATCCCCTCAGAATAATGTCCTCCTGAATGAAAAGAACTAAAAAAATGGGGGCCATGATCAAACGAAAGCCGCTTAATATGTTGGGTAATTTTTCCACTGTATTAAGGTAAAACTCTTAACAATTAATTGATACTTGCAATCTGTTTCGGTAGTAAAGCTTAAAGTAAGGCTTTTTTTAAAACCTTTAATATCGCAATCTCTATTTCATCAATGTGCAGCAAAACCCTATTTTCCATGCGTATGAAAAAAGCGCATATAATATCCATCGGGAATGAACTGCTGATAGGAGATACCATCAATACAAATGCCGCCCACATTGGGCAGAGGCTTACGCATTTTGGTATTGTACCTGAACAAATCTTTACTATTCCGGATGAGTATTCCATCATTAAAAAGAGAATAGGCCGGTCGCTGGTTCATGCTGATGTTACGATTGTAACCGGAGGGCTCGGACCCACGCACGATGACATCACAAAAAAAGTAGTCGCTGAAATTTTTGAAAGCAGAATGGTGAGTGATGAGCTTGTTTTAAAACATATCAAAAAAATATTCAGCGACAGAGGCTTTACACTTTCACCCTCTAATATTGAGCAGGCGCACGTACCGGAAGCCTGTACAGTGCTTTTTAACAAACAAGGCACCGCGCCGGGAATGTGGTTCGAGAAAAAGGGCAACTACCTTGCAGTACTGCCGGGTGTACCTTATGAAATGAAACACCTGATGGAGAACGGTGTGGAACCCAGATTGAGATCTATTTTTAAAGATCTGAATATTCGGGTAACCGACTATCTGAAAACTGCGGGCATCCCCGAAAGTACACTCAGCGATCTGATCGGAAACCTGGAGGAATACACAAACAATGGGGTGGGCGTTGCCTATCTTCCAAATCCCGGCGGTGTTACCATGCGGCTTAGCGCTGAAGGAGCAACCAAACAGGTGGCTGAACAGAAGCTTGTGAAACTCAGAAAGATGGTCTTTGATAAATCAGGTGATTTTATTTTTGCCCGCCAGAGAGATAAAACTCTCGCCGAAGTTGTGGGTTCTTTATTGGCAGATAAGAAACTCACCATTGCCACTGCAGAGAGCTGCACAGGAGGCATGCTGTCTAACGAAATTACCGATGTTCCGGGATCGAGCAGCTACCTGCTTGGAGGTGTTGTTGCATACTCAAATAGCGCAAAGAGTCAGCTTCTTGGTGTTGATGGAGAAGTGATAGAGCAATTTGGAGCTGTAAGCAAACCAGTAGCACTTGCAATGGCCAGTCATGCGGCGGTAAGGTTTGGAGCTGATATTGGTGTTTCAACAACGGGAATTGCCGGCCCCACTGGTGGTTCTGCCGATAAACCAGTGGGTACTGTATGGATTGGGTTTTTTATATGCGGAGAACATTTTGCGCTAAAAACAGTGTTTACCAATAACCGCCTTGTAAATAAACAGCGCACTGTTATGGTTGCTCTTGAAACTCTTCGCAGGCATCTGCTTGGAATTAATACGTACCCTTACGAACTAAAACCTCACTATTCTTGAACGTGTTGCTGTTGATAGGATTACTGCTTGCATTCTGGGGTGATGTTCGGCATACAGAAAAGCTCCATGGGGAGAGTTTTATTCTATTCTATAGTGATACCATTCCTGCCCCGGCACTGCCTGATACACTCCCTGCCCCCGCTCTGCCCGATACGCTGCCGCAGCCAGCCTTGCCCGATTCTTTACTGCCTGATACACTTCTTACTCCGGTTGAACTCGATACGATTCCTCAAACCACTGAAAATGATACCATACCTCTTCAAACTGTTGAATTTGAAGAAGAACCCGAAGTAGTAAGGCAGGATACGGTACACATTTGGAGATACCATACCCACAGCAGCTTTGAGACGGCCGAAACAGACAGTACCCTTCGCTGGGTAAATATGCTCAATCTTTTTGATCGGTTTCACAACCATAGAGGGGCTATAATATACAGAATGGGCACCGTTGGCAGAATGGACGGTCTTGAACTGCATTCGTTTGAATCGCGCCATCTCGGGCTTGAAATGGAGGGGCTGAATATAAACGACCCCTTAACAGGTGCTGTGAACTGGAACCGTCTCGCTTTTCACAAAATTTCTGAATTTAATGAGATGAATTATGGAGGTATTTACAGGGCAGAAACCAGGCTGAGAGACCACTATCTTGTGCAACCACGAACCTATCTTAACTTTGATGAGAGCAAATTTAATTATCGCAGCCTTGAGTTTTCGTACACCCAAAATTTAAGAAAAGATACCAACCTTGAACTCTCCTTTTGGGACAGGAGAGACGGAGCCGGATATAACCGACAGGATCTTGAAGGGCGACAAATTGTGGCCAGGGTGTATCATCAGCTGAATCATAACTGGCTGGTTAAAGCGGGCTACATTAACAATGTACTTGAAAGGCAGGAATCTTTCGGGTACAACATTACCGACCCGCAATTTTTTGCATTTAATCGATTCATTGAAATACCCCTCCAGAACAGCGCCAATGCGGAGCAAAAATCAAGCGATGTCTATGTTCAGCTTCATCATCGTACGGATACAACACACACAGTATCCACTAAGTTTGGCCTCCATTATCAAACCGAGGGGTGGGACCTCACCTACAACGCCGATACCCTTGCTACAACCTTTAGAAATGTGGAACTTTTTGCGAGGCAAAAAATCGGAAAAGGTTCAACGCAGCTTACAGCAACGGCAAGGGCGTTCGCACTATCAGAGGGCGAAGGAAGAAACCTCACGCAAACAAGCTGGTTTGGAGGAACTGCCTCTGCCAGGCTCACACAGAAACTTTCCGGCGTTGCCCAGGCTGATGCATCAATAAACTACACGGCGTTTGATGACAACCGTACCACCACCGATGCCAGTGCGAGGTTAAAAATTACACCATTTAACCGTACATCCTTTTCCGTTTTTGGGGGGTATTTATCCCGTGCGCCGGATATTCAGGCTGTATACTGGCAATCCGCACAGTTTACCGGGAACAGTGATCTGCTGAATGAAGAGAGCCTTCTGTTTGGAGCCGAAGCAAGAATCGGCTTGAGCAGAACACTTCAGCTGGGTGTTCGCGGCGATATGCGCGAAACAGAGCATGCTCCCTTTGTGAATATTTCCGGTACTTTTGAGAATATAGATCCGTACTCTATGGTTAGCGGCACAGCGTGGCTTGCTCTGGATTCCCGCAGGTTTGAAGGAGAAGTTTCAGGTACCTACAATGCTTTTTCATCTGCAAGCAGTAACCCGATCAATCAACAGCTCAATGATTCAGGCGATCGTATCTGGTTTAAGGGAAATTTTTACTGGAAGAACTATCTGTTTAACAGAGCAACCTTTGTAAAAGCCGGTGTATCCGGAATGTTTTCGCCAAATGCGTACCGAACAGCAGAATTTTTCACACCATTAAACAGATGGCAGCACGGCACAAACGAGTTTATTAACCCATCATTCTACCGGTTGGACTTTGACCTTTCAGCTCGGGTGCGATGGTTTATGTTGTTATTGAAGTGGGAAAATATTCTTGATCGTATTGATCAGCTGGGCTACTTTGAATCAGTAGGTTATCCCATGCCCGAAATGCGATTCAGGTTTGGCATCAGGGTTTTATTCACAAATTAGCAGAAGCAATAATGAGTGCAGGATATGTTTTAAAAGAAGGATTTGCAGGGCTGGGCCGGGCTAAACTGGCTGCATTTACATCGATGTTTTCGTTGTTTATTGCAGTACTGCTAATCGGTGTGCTTTTCAGGATTGGGTACAACGCTTTTGAGGTAACCCAGGCTTTGAAACAGCAAGTAGAGGTGGAAGTATTTCTTCTGGATTTAAACGATGCACAAACCAATCGCCTGCAAAATATACTGTTAGAAAAGCCACAGGTTGCAGGGCTTTCATATATCTCAAAAGACAGTGCATCACAGGTTTTCCAGCAGGAATTTGGTTTGGGTGCAGAAACCATTTCTCAGCTCGATTTTTTGCCTGCATCCTTTCGTCTTACCATGTCAGAAGAGTATCAGGTAGCACAAATCGATTCTGTTGTAACAGAAATTCGGGGGTATGATGGCGTTGATGAAGTGCGTTTCAACCTGGCATTACTGCAAACCATTGAGGAGAGAACGGAGACCTTTTTTGGTGCGGGAATTGCCATTGGCCTTTTTATTCTTTTTGTGGCGATGGTTCTGGTATTTAATACCATTCGCCTCACTATTTATGCCAAGAGAGACCTCATCAAAGCGATGAAACTGGTTGGTGCAACCAATGCATTTATTCGCCGCCCATTTCTTGTAGAGGGTGTGCTTCAAGGGATTTTAGCCGGCAGTTTTGCAGCACTAATGATCTATGCCATCTTCGAACTCGTTATACCCGGATTTATCCCACAGATTGGGGTTCTAAGCTGGCCATTTGGCCAATGGTATTTTTTGATTGGCGGCGTTATTCTGCTGGCAATACTTATGGGCTGGTGGGGAAGCCGTTGGGCTGCTAAAAGATTCATCAGCGACTCGAGAGTTGGCAGCTGATAAATTGTTCAGTTACTCATCGATTTAATCTTATCCCCACTCTGCTGCCTTCGGGTACAATCTTCAATGTTGTTGCAGGTGCCAAAAAGATGCAGTGAGTGCCCATCCACATTAAAATCATGGATTTTTTCCATTAGTTTCTGGATCTCAAGGATACGCGGATCACAGAACTCTATAACAACTCCGCACTCCTTACAAATCATGTGGTCGTGCTGCTGATATGCATAAGATCTTTCGTAGTAAAACTGATTCTTGCCAAATTGCTGGCGCTGTACAAGGCCGCACTCTATCAGTAGATCAAGTGTATTATATACTGTAGCCCTCGAAACCCTCGTACCTGCTTTCTTCATATTGAAGAAAATGTCGTCTGCATCGAAATGGCCGTCAGAACTGTAAATCTCTTCAAGTACCATAAATCGTTCCGGTGTTTGCCGTTGGTTTCTCTCCTTTAGATAGGTTCTGAAAATCTCCTTAACAAGTACGATGGTTTCTTCCTGTGCCTGATGTGCCATGGTAAACAATTTAATTTTGATGAAGTATTAAAATAATGACTTCTGCTGATATCTTTAAAGAATGTTTACGGAACTATTAAAATTGTGCTAATCTTTTATCTTATAGAAAATAGTAAGCTAACTCAATCATTTATCTTATGCCTGCACTTGTAGCTTTTGAGACACTCACCGAGCTTTACGAAAATCTTACCAAAAAATATGAAAACTCTTCGAAAACAGCTTTCGCATATAAACCTACTCCCAGAGATGGTTATAAGAGTATAACCTGGGATACCACTCGTGAAGACGTAACAGCTGTTGCCAGCTACCTTTTGAAACAGGGAGTTGAGAAAGGAGACAGGATAGCCATACTAAGTGAAAACCGGTATGAGTGGGCTGTGGTTGATCTGGCCATTCAGATAGCCGGGGCCATAAATGTGTCGCTTTATACTACGTTGCCGGCAAATCAGTGTGAATATATTTTGCAGGACTCTGAAGCTAAGATTTTTTTCGTATCAACCGGTATTCAGCTGAAAAAAGCAGTTGAAGTTTTTGATAACTGCCCGGATTTGAAATCGGTCATCGCCTTTGATGAACCAAAAGTGAAAGAGCAGATGAACCGCGACTATGTGAAGCTTTTTGATACAATTTGTGCAGAGGGGCTAAAAGCAGAAACTAAATTTGCAGGTGAGCTCAAAAAAAGGGTGAAAAGTGCAAAGCCAGAAGATGTTGCTACGCTTATCTACACATCGGGTACTACAGGTAAACCAAAAGGCGCCATGCTTACTCACCGCAATATTGTGAGCAATGTGAAAGCCGCGCATGATGCACTCTCTATAAACGAACAAGACCGCTGCCTTTCGTTTTTGCCGCTCTGCCACTCTTTCGAGCGAACAGGCGGATATTACGCAATGATGTCGGGAGGAGCGGAAATTTATTACGCTGAAAGTGTGGATACCGTTGCTAAAAATATGACAGAAGCACACCCAACAGTAGTGGTTAGCGTGCCGCGGCTTTTCGAAAAAATCTATAATCTGGTTACAAAAAGTGTGCAGGAGGGAAGCGCCATTCAACAAAATATCTTTTCATGGGCGCTAAGTGTGGGTGAGAAGTATTGGAAAGGAAAACGGGGGATTGTAAGCTTACAAAAAGGAATTGCCGACTATCTTGTATTTAAAAAGCTTAAAGAGCGAACAGGCGGGCGAATCCGGTTTTTTGTTTCAGGTGGAGCTGCTCTTCCTTCAGAAATAGGCGCTTTCTTTATGTCGGCAGGTCTGAATATTATAGAGGGATATGGTTTAACGGAAACCTCGCCGGTTATGACCTGTAACCGTTTGGGTGATGAAACCATGGGTACAGTTGGTAAAGTTGTGAATGGAGTAACTGTGGGTATTCTCGATCTCGAGTCGAACAAGATTATTGCCCGGGTTAGTGGTGAAGATTATCCGACTAACATATCCACAAAAGCGGGTGAAATACTAAACCGCGGCCCCAACACCATGAAAGGGTACTGGAAAAATGAAGAAGCCACAAAAGAGATGATAGATGAAGACGGCTGGCTGCATACAGGGGATGTAGGACAGTTTGTGGATGGCCGCCTTAAAATTACCGATCGTATAAAACATATGATTGTAAATGCCGGCGGAAAAAATATTTATCCCGGGCCAATTGAAGACCTATTCAAAACCAGCCAGTGGATCGATCAAATTGTAGTGGTGGGAGAGAGGCGCAGTTTTATGGCGGCGCTTATTGTCCCCGATTTTGAAAGCCTTCAAAAGCACGCACGCCAGAACGATATCTCATTCAGTAACACTGAAGAGCTCATTGCAAATGAATCGATAAAAAATATCTACAGCAAAGAGATACGAACGTTCTCCAAAGAACTGGCATCTCATGAAAAAGTGCGGGATTTCAGGCTGATCCCCACCGAATTCACAGTTGAGAGCGGTGAGTTAACCCCAACCCTCAAAGTGAAACGCCGCGTTATTGAAGAAAAATATGCAGATTTGATCGAGGATATTTTCTCAGGTGATTCAGCCTGACCGTAAGGCAGCAAACTAAGCTGCCCGATTCTTTCTGGCATTGATGAAAGATGTAATCCCTGCTGCAAGAAAACCAATACAGACAACAGCCATTACTGCCTGGCCAATTGCAGCTGCCGGGCGTTCGGGCATGTCGCCGGTGATGGCACCTATTATCGCTAAGAGGCCGCCGAAAGAACCACCAAGGCCAAGAATGGCGAGCAGAAGTGCGGCATGCATTGTGTGCTTTCTCATGCCTTCTGATTTTTTGGCAAGAAGCCCCAATAATGCGAACACGATTCCGAAAAATGCAGGGATCAGTGCTGTTGCACTTGCTGCACCTGTTGCAATGTAGGATATGATACCGAGTATAATTAAGATGATTCCTACTGTAAGTGAAAGTTTTGGCATGTTTTGCATAGTCTGAAAAATTTTATGATCAGTTGTTCTTGTTAGGTTCTAATTCTGTTTTTATTTGTGAAACAATTCGTTCTACTCTGCGCTTATTTACGCCGAAATCCCCATGGCCAACTCTGCTGGCACTTTTAATGTGCAGGTAGCTGCCGCCGGTTACTGACTCTTCAACCGCAATTTGTACATCATCTTTAAATCTGAAAATCGGAATCCGGAAAACGGCATTAATGCGCAGATCATAGTTCTGAATATCAAGTTCAAAGGGGTCAATTTTTTTCATTGCTGATTGAGCGGCTGCAAAAAGCTTTTCAGGAGTTTCTTCAAATAAGAGGCTTTGTATTATGCAGTTCGGAGAGCCGGGGCATGGGTCAAAAGGGTGCTTATCTGTATCAGAAGGCAGGCTTCCATTTATTGATCCGGTAAGAAATGATAGAATAAAGAGTGCCACAACCATAGTATTTTATTTGGTATTTAAACCTGCCCGTTGGTGGTACAATTCCCAAAGGATGCTGAAAATTACGAATAGCAAAAGCTTAGAACCTCATCAAGCGTATCAGCAATATGGATGATGGATCGGTTTTCTGGCCTGATGAAACCTGCTTCAAATCCATGATCAATCATTGCAATCAGATGATTGTAGAATCCATTGTGGTTGTAAATGGTGACCGGCTTTTTCATTATCCCAATCTGATTCCATGTGATAATTTCGAACAGCTCTTCAAGTGTGCCAAAACCTCCGGGCAGCGCTACGAATGCATCGGAGAGCCTTGCCATTGTGGACTTCCGCTCATGCATGTCCTGTACCTTTATCAGTTTAGTAATCCCCTGGTGGGCAACTTCACGCTTAAATAAACCGTGAGGAATCACTCCGGTAACTTTTCCGTGGTTTTCCATTACGGAGTTTGCAAGGGCACCCATCACGCCAAGTGAAGAACCTCCATAAATAAGCTGATGCCCATGTTTAGCAATTAACTTTCCAAATTGTTCAGCGGCTTCAATAACGGTGGGATCATTCCCGGGTGATGAGCCGCAATAGACACAAATGTTCATAGTTTAGGTTGGTTAGCAATAAAAAAAGTCATCAGGAAAATAACCTCTCCCGATGACTTTTCGTTGAATTACGGTCAAAAAAATTATACAGCTTACAAGCCCCACCAGGCGAAAGTAATCCATTCATCTATATTTTCAGTGTATGGAGCAACGAGTTCCCGGTTTCGCTCCGGTATTTCATCCATTTTTTGTTGCATGGTTTCGAAGTCTTCCGGGTTAAAATCCATATTTCCATCGGCAGCAGCTTTTGCAATGGCATCTATATCGAATTGAAACAGTTCTACACCTAAAGCCTGATAAAATGATTGCTGAACAAACCGATACTCCTCAAGCGAGAAATTTTCGGCATTCAGTGCGTCAACCTGTATCTGTTTGGCGTCGCCGTAGAGCTGCACCAGATCTCCGAATACTCCCATCATCTCCCTGATGGATGGGTCACGCCCTTCCAGTTCTTCACTTATCTCTTCATATTTTTCCTGGAATTCAGCAAGGCGATCTTCAAGTCCTGTGCGAATGCTTTTCTGCACATTCACAAATCGTTCAACCTGATTTTCTTCAAGCTCCATATTTTGAGGCGGGGTAAATGAAGCCTGATTCTGAATTTGATTATTCTTCTCATTAATCTCCTGAAGCTGAGATACACTTCCCATTATCGGCTTAATGAGAGTATTATAACCGATGTAACCACCGCCTACTACTACAATTAAAAAAACGCCTAAGCATCCCAACGCTATTTTTTTACCCATTGTTTTCCTTTGATTTTAGTGTTAGAGTTCCAGTTTATTTTTAACGAAAGTTTTTTACTGATCAGCTCAGACAATCTACGATGCTGTAGCCATCATCCGTTCGAGGATACCGTCCAGCTTTTCCACAAAATATTCCACTTCTTCTACACTGTTGTGCTTGCCAAAACTTACCCTGATGCTCGATTTTGCTACTGCATGAGGCAGCCCTATTCCTCTCAATACGTGAGACGGTTCCATTGCACCCGACGTACAAGCTGACCCATTGGAGACACAGATGCCGTCTATGTCGAGATTCAACAGTAACATCTCTCCATCAAGGGCTTTGTCGCCATCGGGAATGAAGCCGATATTTAGAATGTGAGGTACCCCGCCTGATTCGGGTCCGTTTATTTGAAATCGTCCCGAGAAACGTTTGGTCAATGCCTCAATAGCGGCTGACCGGAGTTTCTGAAAATGTGCCCTGTTTGACTCAAGTTCATTTACAGCGAGTTTCAATGCCTCTGCCAGCCCGATAATTCCGGTTACATTTAGTGTGCCGCCCCGGCGCCGGCGCTCCTGCGAGCCGCCCTGCAGCCAGGGAATCCAGGGAGTGCCGTTTTTTACATAAAGAACGCCAATACCTTTTGGTCCGTATAATTTGTGGGCACTGATACTGATGGAATCAACGCCCAGCTCCCGAACATTCAGAGGAATTTTTCCAACGCTCTGCACCGTATCAGAATGAAAAGGCACCTTCCGTTCTCTGCACACCGAAGCGATCTCTTTTATGGGGTTTATGGAGCCAATCTCGTTGTTCACATGCATCAAACTAACAATAGCAGTTTCATCTGTGATGGCATCAGCAACTTGTTCGGGGTGAATTACTCCGCTGCTGTCGGGTTCTAAATAGATCACCTTAACACCGCTCCGTTTCAGCGATTCGGCGGGATGAATAACAGCGTGATGCTCTATTGTTGAGGTGAGGATCTCTGTTTTTCGTGTTGCAGCCACAACGCCTTTTATGATGGCGTTATCACTCTCTGTACCGCCGCTTGTAAAGATAATTTCTGAAGGCTCGGCACCAATCAGTTTCGCAATAAGTTCGCGGGCATCTTCAATGGCTACTTTTGAATACCTGCCAAACTGGTGTGCTGAATTTGCATTACCAAAATTTTCAGTAAAATATGGCAGCATTGCCTCCATAACACGATTATCTACGCAAGTTGTGGATGCATTATCGAAGTAGATAGATTTCATGAAGAATATTTTTTGATTTTAAGCAATGCAAAATATTCAAATTGGCAGTTAAATACAGAGATTAAATTTGTTGATTCTATTCCAGATCAAAGCGTTTAATTGTACCATTTATGCCTTCAATACGCTTCGGAAGCTCATCATGATCTATTTCGCGAAGGCCATGTTCTATATCGTATGTGGTTATGGTGTAGAAGGATTCTTCGTGGAAAAAATCGATAATGGTGATAGTTCGAGCCGGTGGCAGATCGGATCCAAGTAATGGCCTCGGGCCGCTGCCAATGGCTCCGGCAGAAAGCAGCAGTACGCCCTCTTTCATGGCAGGATAGTACGCATGGTGGTGGCCGGAAATGTAGATATCCAGCCCATTATCACGAAGCATGTTAAAGAGTTTACCGGCATCTCTTAAAATTTCACCTTCACGATTTCTTCCCTCAGCAACTGCATAGAGTGGAAGATGTCCCATCAAAATACGGTGATCTGCCTGCATAGCTTCTTCGCTTTGCAGTTGTTCGGCAACCCATGCAATCTCTTCATCAGAAATGACAGAGAATGAGGCATCCCAGCTCATCACAAAGAGATCATTCACCGTAAAACTGTAGAAGAACGGATAGTTTTCTCCATCAATAAAGTGAAGGTTATGCGGATGTGTGGTCCAATACTCATCGGCTATTTCGCGTTCATGGTTGAAGGTGCCGCTGCGGGATGCATCATGATTGCCCATGGTAACCCCGAATGGAATACCCATTTCACGAATGGGTTTAGCGATGTAGTGCTCAAAAGCGATCCACATGTCGCGAATATTCTGATCATCCAGTGCAAGGCTCTGTCCGGCAATAAAATCACCGCCAGTGAGGATTGCATCAGGCTGCCATCTTTCAATCCAAACCAGTGTGGAATCCACAAAAATATCGTAATGAGTGGAACCGTAGCTTTCGTTCATGTCCGAAATAATCACCATACGCGTATCACCGCGATCGATATTTTGAGCAGATGTGGTTTGCAGAAAACATGTGCAGCAGATGAAGAGAATAAGGCTGGATATTTTCATAGAACGTATCATCAAAAATAGTTACTCCCGGGGCTCAAGACCGTAAATAAATGGGGTCAGCTTTGCCGGCTGAGGAGAGAAAGCCTGTACGGCGTATTCAAAAATTTCGTCAACAAGTGCAAACCATCCGGCATGAACATCGTGTGTGTGGATGGCAATGGTAAGATCGGCCTTGGGGATGTACATCAATATATTTCGATAATCCATCAGTGCACCGGTATGCCCGTGATGTGGAATTCCGCCAATATCCCAGATTCGTGTGCCGAGGCCGTAATTTTGCCCGTTTAACTCTGCACCAATATTTATATTCAGTTTGGAGGTAAGCTCATCTGAGACAAATCTCCCCCCATATAACGCTCTTCCAAAATGTGCAACGTCTTCCGGGTGCGCAGCAATAGCCCCGGCTGAAGAAACCGTTGTAAGATGATATTCATAACTTCTTGAATTCAGGGCTAGGGCTGGAATTGGGTTGGAAGAAGTAGAAAAGTTATCGTACAAAATGTTACGGAGACCCAGAGGTTCAAAAATATAGGTTTGATAAGCATCTTTAAGTTCAAGGCCTGTCACCTCTTCAATCAATGCACCAAGTACATAAAATGATGTGTTTGAGTAAGCGTACGCCGTGCCAGGACTGAAAAGTGGGCCGTGATTGCGTGCGAACGCAACTATTTCATCAACCGACCAAACCTTTGTTGGTGAAAAAGAGGGTGAACTCCAGAATGAGTTGGCATTTAGGTGATCAAAAACACCGGCAGTGTGGCTGAGTATTTGCCGGATTGTGATCCTGGTTTCATTGGGCAGGCCTACTTCCAGGTGATCTGAAAGAAGGTCATCAAGGCCCAGCATACCTTTATCCACTAATTTTAGAATGATTGCTGTGGTCATTGGCTTGGTTACACTTGCTATCCGAAAAAGGTTGGTTTGATCAACTGCTTGTGTTGTAAAACCTACGCCATGTGTGCCGAAATAGGCATTGAATGTGGTTCCCTCAGCATCAATTACTGTAGCTGCAACTCCCTGAAGGCTTTGGGTTTGTCTTCGAATGGCATCATCCAAAGCGGACTGAAATTCCACCTCTTTCTGGCCGGAATAAACCTGTATCTGTACCAATTTTGAAATATCAAATGTACCGTTAGATGCGGATATTTCTATGGAAAATAGGCCGCGATTCTCTGGTGATGGGGTGCCACTTAGCCGCGCTTCTTGCGGAATGAATTCAAGCCACTCAGGCAGGCTTTCGGCAAATACAGAGACATCAAGTCCCTGAGGATCATCAGTTTGTATGTTGAGAGAAAACGGTTCTTCTGTAAAGGCTGAAAAGCGGCCATCAGTGATAATTTCGGGTGGCTCATCTACAGAACCGGATGAATCGCCACAACCTTGAAGCAGTAACAGGACACTAATGGATATAAGGATAAACTGTACTAGACGCATAAATTGTTTTTTGACAGTATATAATTATAAAGCATAGCGATGAATATAAGTAAATAATATATTCAATTTATAGGTACAAACTAAACGTCTTAGTAACCCAAATGCCTTACCATATTCTCTTTTTCGCGCCATTTTTCCCGCACTTTTACGTGTAATTCGAGAAAAACTTTTTTCCCGAGGAACTGCTCTATGGATTCCCTTGATCGAATACCCAGTTTTTTTATTGCTTCTCCGCCTTTCCCGATAAGCATACCTTTCTGGGATTTCCGGTTCACAATAATATCCGCACTTATTTTGTCCATCTCATCTTCTTCCTGGTACTGAATTACATCAACGGTGCAGGAGTAAGGTATTTCTTCATGAAACTGCAGGAAAAGCTGCTCTCTGATGAGTTCAGATACAAAAAACCGGAGCGGATGTTCGCTGAGATCTTCTTTTGGATAAAATGGCGGGCCGGGTAGAAGCAGGGCTCGTACACTGCTTAAAAGTTCATCAACACCATCACCTCTAAGTGCGGAGACGTAATGTACAGATCGGATGTTTAGTTTTTCAGTGAGTAGAGCGGCTTTTTTCTCAGCTTCGTTTTTCGAGAAATCATCAATCTTATTCACAACCAGGAGAATCGGCTTATTGATGGTTCGCAGCAGTTCAATCACTTCATCTGTAGGGTGGCGATCGGTGGGGTCGTAAATCAGCAGGATTACATCGGCATCGGCACGTGCACGTTCCACCGTGTTCATCATGGCACGCTGGAGCTCGTATTTTGGTGTGATGACCCCGGGTGTATCCAGGAAAATAATTTGGGTGGAATCATTGGAAAAAATGCCCACTATCTGATGCCTTGTTGTTTGCGCTTTATGTGTGGTTATGGAAATTTTACTGCCAAGAATACGGTTCATCAGCGTTGATTTACCTGCATTTGGTTTACCGATAATAGCAGCATATCCGGATTTGTGTACGTGATCAGCCATAAAAGAATATAAAATCTAAGAAACTTCAAGCGTTTGAAAAACCTTGAAGCGTTCGGGTTTAATTAATCAGTTTTTAGCCACAGAGGCTCAGAATGGGCCGAGTGCTATCAAATTTTTTTACTACGGTCAACTCGATATAAGTGGTTTCATAATTTTCAGATACTCCTTCACCGTTTTTTCAAGCCCCCAATAGAGCGCTTTCGATACAAGTGCATGGCCAATACTAATGTCGTGCAGATGCGGTACGTGGCTGATCAGAAGGGGAAGGTTATCAAGATTCAACCCATGACCGGCGTTTACAATCATACCGGCTTCATGAATTAGCTCAGCACCTTCTTTCAAACGGTCAAGTTCATTTTTTTGAGCTTCATCAGTTGGCGCATTGGCAAACGTACCGGTATGTAACTCAATGGCATCGGCGCCCAAGCGGTGTGCCAGTTCAATATCGTACGGGTTGGGATCCAGAAAGAGACTCAGTTTAATACCTGAGTCTTTAAATGCAGGAAAAACTCTGTTTTTGTAGTCCTCAAAAACGGTTTTCATATTAAGTCCACCCTCGGTGGTGAGTTCTTCACGCCCCTCAGGAACGAGCGTACAGAGTTGAGGTTTTACCTCGTTGCATATAGCAAGCATTTCATCGGTTGCGGCCATCTCAAAATCAAGAATACCTTTCACGGTTTTCTTTAACGTATATACGTCTTCATCCCGAATATGGCGGCGGTCTCCGCGAAGGTGAAACACAATTCCGGTTGCTCCTGCTTGTTCGCAAACAGCAGCAGCTTCTGCAGGGTCAGGATAACCTTCTCCACGGGCATTGCGAAGTGTTGCAACATGATCGATATTTACTAATAATTGCATAGTTAAGAAGAATTATTGTGTAACAGGCATTATTATAAGATCTGTAAACAGACAGTTTAAAACTCTGTGAACAATTTAAGGTCTTTTAGTCTGTTTTTATGTTTGAAGATACAACAATCATCTGCAATTTATCATTTAACGATTACCCTTGAGCAAGCCTCTTTTTTTAATATCGCTTGTTATGTTGATATTTGCCGCATCGTGTGGTGTGATACGCGAAGGGCAACATCCCGCTCCGCGTCCGGCTACACCATCTTCATCACCTGCAGCAATGACGGTATCATCTGAGCGTGGAGCGTTTGCAGATGTGCAGCGTCAGCTTCATAGTGCCCATAGCAAATGGCAAGGTACACCTTATCGCCTGGGCGGGAATAGCCGCTCCGGGATTGATTGCTCGGCGTTTACACAGGTTGTTTTCAGCGATTTTTTTGATGCTACCCTTCCGCGAAATACCCGCGAACAGCTTCAGGCCGGTGATGGAATCCGCAGGCAGCACATACAGCCGGGTGACCTTGTTTTCTTCAGAACCTCACGCGGGGTTCTGCATGTGGGCATCGCGATGGAGAACGGCGAATTTCTTCATGCTTCGGTATCGAGCGGGGTGATGATTTCAAATCTGTCGGAGAGATACTGGTCAGGCCGCTATCTGGGCGCGAGAAGGGTGTTGTAATAGGGATGGATGGTTAAAGATAAAACACCCACCCTGGCGCCCAAAAACTGATTTTTGTAATGTTTAAAAATCACACCAACAATTCTGCTTGCCTGTATAACCTATGTACGGATTTCCGCTTCCAACCTGCATAAACGCGCTCTGTGGCTTCTGAGCACGTATGGGTCCGGTACCGGTAGACCAGAGCCCAGCTTTACCGCAGAGGTGGATAAACGCGTGCTGGAACTGGATCTCGATCGTAAAAAATGAGGCAAAAACGATGTTAAGGCCACAAGCGGAGAAGCTTGCACCAGCTTTTTGCTTATGTTTGTTTCCATTACTGTGAAGTTAAAACTGTTTGAAAACCATTCAATCATTTTGATTTTTCTGGTTATATAGTACCATTTTATCAGAAATAACAACAAAATGTAATGGGTCTATGCCAAGATAGATGTTAATTGAATGAACGGTTAAAAGCATTCAAATTTCTCTAATACACTCTATCTGCCCAAGAAAAAACTGCAGTTTCCTCAGTCAAACTGTATATTTGAAACAAACCCGATTACCATTCGTTTTTAGAGAAAAAGTGTATAGTTATGATCAGACCAATGTTCGGCCATCGGGCCAAACCAAAAAAATTTAACATGCCGCTCAGGTATTACGATCCTGAAGAGGATGAAAAGCGCAGAAAACGAATTCGTATCAAAACCAATACAAACAGGCATCGCCACAGAAGCCAGAATATCCGGGTTATTGTGTATGCGCTGGGTTTAGGCCTTGTAATTTGGGTAATCTCTGTACTCTAAATCATTATTCATCTCTAAATCAGATTCCGGAACTTTTTGAATCAACCAGGAGACATAGGGCAGTCTATTATACGGACAATGCCCCCCGAACTATTCAACAAAATTGCCGCCGGCGAAGTAATTCAGCGTCCCGCTTCCGTTGCCAAAGAACTTCTCGATAACGCCATCGATGCCGGTGCCGACCGCATCAAACTGATTGTGCAGCAGGCCGGCCGAACACTTGTTCAGGTGATCGACAATGGTTGTGGAATGTCGCAAGCGGATGCGCGGCTCTGTTTTGAGCCTCATGCCACATCAAAAATTCAATCGATTGAAGATCTTTACCGGGTACGAACCATGGGCTTTCGGGGTGAGGCGATGGCGTCGATTGGCTCCATTTCGCAGGTGGAAATGAAAACCAAACGGGTTGAAGACGATTCGGGTACGCTGCTTGAACTTTGGGGAGGAGAAGAGAAACGGTTTGAACCGGTAGCGGTTGATGATGGCACCTCAATTGCCGTTCGCAACCTTTTTTACAATGTTCCGGCACGCCGTCAGTTTTTAAAGACCGATGCAACCGAGCTTCGTCATATCATCAGAACTTTTCAAACCGCAGCACTTGCAAACACAAATATAGAATTTGAGATGCATGCCGATGGAGAACAGATCCACCATCTGCCGGTGCAAAATCTTGAGCAGCGGATTGCATCCCTGTTTGGGAAACAGTACAAAGCCAGCCTTATTCCGTTTGAAGAGCAGACCAGTTATGTGAAAATCAGCGGTGTTCTGGCCGACCCGAAATTGGCCAAAAAAAGCCGGGGTGAACAGTTTCTTTTTGTGAACGGGCGTCCGTTTCAGCACCGGTATTTAACGTATGTGCTGCTCAGCCTGTTTGATACATGGACACGACAAAATGAGTATCCGTTTTATGCGGTCTTTTTTGAAATAGACCCTTCTCAGATCGATGTAAACGTGCATCCAGCCAAACTGGAAGTGAAATTTGATGATGAAAAAAGCATCATTCAGCTGGCACGCTCAGTAGTGAAAAAGGCGATTAACCAATATTTTGCGGTGCCTGATGTTAGCAGGTCCGACACGTTTCAGAATGATTTTGATATCTCTTTCGAGCGAATTGCAGGAAGTCCTTCTCAAAAGAATAATTTTCGAAGAGGGGAAGAGCCGGTTCAGTTTCCATCGAGGATCAATTTTCCTTCAGGCAGGGTTGATGGTGATGATGCAGCTGAACGATTGTACAGTGATTCAGGCCGGTCAATGGATTCAGAAAACAGAAAACCAGAGTCATCAACTGATACTGAAAGAGGCCAAAAAGAGTTTTCAGAGCGGGGATTCTGGCAGCTTCATAACCGGTATATCCTTACGCAAACACGATCCGGATTAACCATTATTGATCAGCATACAGCTCATAAACGTATTATTTATGAAAAAGCGCTGAGTGCAACCGAGGAAACATTGCCCGGTACCCAGCAGCTTCTGTTTGCCCAGACAGTAGAACTCTCAGCTACCGATTTTTCACTGCTGAAGGAGTTGTTGCCGATCATTTTACGAATGGGATTCAGCATTCAGCTTTTGAGTGGAAATACAGCCATTATCAATGGTGTTCCTGCCGATATTGAAATTGGGGATGAGCGCCAGGTACTGCGCGAAATGCTGCAGCAGTATAGAGAACTGAATAAAAGACCGGCACTGGATGCCCGCCGAAAAGTTGCTATCGCATTTGCATCGCGCACGGCCATTCCCCGAGGCAAGCGGCTCACTGAGGCAGAGATGGAGATGCTGATCGATCAGCTTTTTGCATGCGAAGAACCCTACTCAGACCCGCTCGATAAGCCCACCCTTATCTATATGCCGATGGATGATATCAAAAATCGGTTCAGGTAGGGCAATGGGGAAACATGGCATTTCTTCGTTATAGCACGAATAATTTTTTCAAGACAGCGTTTGGACAGATTTCTGAGTTTCTGCATTGGCAATAGAAATGCTATGTTTTTTAGTTATTCCTGCCATTTCTCACCCGTACCAGGGATCTCACTAACAGAGAGGACACACTTTTCATAAGAACTTGTTTGAGAATCAATTATCCAAGGCATATTTGACCAATTTACCTTCTACTTGGTCATAAAAAAAGATACTACTACAGTCGTTTGTAAGTGCAAATTTATTGAATAAGCGATTTTCAAACGAGTAACTTTTGGTCTGTGTTAATTGATCATTTTTGTAGGATAATAATAATAACATATTTTGATGAATGCTTTCATGATCTTGTCCAACATAGGCTAAATACACAGATTCAGTATTATTGCATACTTGTAAATCAGTTATAAGTAAAGGCCATGAGAGTTGTTGAAGTGAAGTTGAATTAAAATAATTCTCAACGTATTGTAAACGATTCAGAAAGTATGGATCGCTAATCTCGGTATTGATTTTAATAATTTCGGGCTTATCAGATAGATGGATATTATAGAAATTTCCGCTTGTTTCATTTACGATTAAGATTTTACCGGTTTCAATACCTTGGAAATAATATTGATTTCGGGCTGCAAGTTCATATCTGTTTGAACTGTTATTTGGATTGTATCGGTCGCCAAATTCAACAATACTCTCATCTTCCAAATTAAATATATAGAAGGGGTTTTGGGATGATCTGTCAAATCCGAATAGCGAATTATTGAAAATGTAAAAACGCAAAGCTCTTTTTTTTAATAGGATATTGTTGATAAAGTCTCCATTCATACTGAAAATGGACAATCTTAATGCTCTGCCTTCTTCTACATAAATTTTTCCGTCTTTTTCCATGATATAAGAAGGCCAGGATAAGTCACCTGGCCCTCTGCCAGTTTGTCCAAATGAGAATATTTGATTAAGGTTATGGTCAAAAACATGTACCTGACCTGAGCGTCCTTCAGTTGCATAGATTAGTGAATCTGCAAAGGTCAAACCCGATATTTGACCTATCATATCAGAGGAGAATGCAACAATTCTGTCAGAACTAATTTTTTGCATCTCCTGTGCCGTTGCATATTGTACACATGCTACCAGAAAGACTATAAATAAAATCACCCGAGGTATAATCATTATGTAAGCTCCCTCATTTTTTGGACCACGCAAAAGTAAAGAGTTTCGGTTAAGCTTCACATATTTCTGTATCCGCGCAGTAACAACTTGTTGTATGACCACTGCAAGTTACACTATCCTCATCTGCAGCACATCCACCGTCAGCCGGTCCCGAACACCCAACTGCACCGTGATCGGCACCATCAGGGCATTCTACAGAAACACTACATCTTGGAACAAATAGCAGGTTGAAATCTTCAAAATCGATATGACCAAGAGCTAAATCTAGGTATAGTGAAGCGCATTCATTCTCAATTAGGGATTCTGGATTAGATGAAACTGTCTCTGCATTTAATTCTAATGTTGTGATAAGAGGAAATAATGAAAATATAAGGATAAGTAAATTGACAAGTGCTATTTTTATCATAGGAATACCTCATAATAGTTAGTTAATAAAGGATTAGGGATAAAGTAATCCCCCCCCCTTAAAAGGCAAATAAAAATTAAAATTTTTTAGGTTCTACAGGAAAGTTTGTGGGTAAAACAATGTACATATATTTTTCAACGAAAA
>REDS01000102.1 GCA_007693395.1 Balneolaceae bacterium
TATTCTAAATTTCTGCTGGTTCTTAATTTTTGGAACCAGCTTTTAATTATTAAAATTTTGAAAAATGCTTTCAAGTCTTCTTTTTGTCCTTGTTTTTCTATCATCCTTTCTGAGTTATGATTTTCTTGTAAATGACAAAGACAAAAAGGATGTGGTTATCATACTTAAAAAAGAATTTGTTATTAAAGATAGCGAGGATTTTTTTATACAGAATATTTCTGATGCAGCCATTACACCAATCGGTCATATAATTTTTCTATCCAGCAGACAACATCGGGCATTTGTTTTTGATGAAAATGGAGATTTTCTACAATCATTTGGGAATCAGGGGCGTGGCCCGGCAGAATTTAACAGGCCTTCCATGATAGAAGTGGGGCCGGATGGAACGATTTTTATACATGACCCAAGAAATTCCAGAATTTCAGTGTGGAATTTAGATTATGAACATGAAGCAGAATTTGAGTTTATGAGAGGGTGGAATACCTATTTCATAAACAATAGTCAGGATATTTTTATTTGGTCTCAACCTCACCAACCGCTACCAAATGGATCTTTTGCCCTGATTTTGTTTAAGATAGAGAAAAGTCCCTGGCGGGCGGAGATTTTTAGAACATTTGAATATGTTGATCATAATGATCAACATGAATTTTTGAGTACCTGGAGTAATATCGAAATAACTGATCAAGGTAATTTGATTGCTACAGAAGGCACTGATGAAGGTAGTTATTTTCTTTATATAGTTGATGAATATGGTGAGATGATTAACAAATTTGGAAGAAAAGTAGATCAGCCTATGCATACACCTGAGAGAAGTACTGAACTACAGCAGATGAGAATCCGTGCCGGCATAGCAGAAAATGATCGTGCCACAGGAAGCCGATCATCTACATCAGGTGGCCAAGCACAATCTGAATTGGTACCAAAACCTTATTTCATAAACCTTGAGATCGACAGCAATAACTATCTTTGGGTCCACCGGAACAAGGAGTTTGGTCAGCAGGAAGAGATCGATATCTATACATTGAAAGGCGAATATAAAACAACAGTCACCATTCCACCGACAGAAAATGAATACCGTCTTCTGGGTATTTATGATGAAAGAGTTTTATTCCGTGTAACTGAGCCTGACGAGACTCCTTCCCTCCATGTATACCGGATTGAATATGTAGAATAAGTTTTGCTTCCGGTTTCAATTCTCCCTTGCTATACTTTTGAATGATACTTGAAATCAGTGTCTGATAGGGCATACCCTCTTCCATGGCTTTTACCTGGATGTCGTGGTAATCTTGTTCAGTAAGCCGAATATTAATTCGTTTTTTTTAAAAGGCTCTGTTTCGCAGCTTCAAGGATTTCTTCTTTTTTTTGTTCGCCCACAGGCACCCATTCATCCGAGTTGTAAGACTCGATGATTTCTTTTTCGTCTTTATCTATATAATTCATATTCACTCTTTGTTTAAATACTGTTTGGGTGTTTTTCTATCTATCTCGCAGAAGTACGCAGACGGTTTTTGAGAATGAATCATCAGCGCTCGTCTGCGAGTTCGTCTGTGCCCGTCTGCGAGAATCTTGTGAGGGGTAATATATTGGTTCAGGTAAGAAAGATAGTCATCGGATGAGTTTATTCATTGTGATCGATCAAATTGCAAACGTGTTGCTATTCTTAAAGACTCATCCGATGACTTTTTGTGTTTAATGCCCGTGGCCATGCCCGCTGCCGCCGGTAATGGCGTGCCAATCGAACTGTTCACTTTGGCCGTGCCGCTCCCACCAGAAGGGCAGGCGCTCGCGCGGGTGGTTGCCGATCTCGTTCATGGTTAATGCGTCGAACAGGCGTCCGTTCAGCATGGTATACACCACATTTTCGGTGTCGAAGATATTCTCCAGCGGATTGCCGTCTATTACAATCAGGTCGGCCAGCTTGCCAGCCTCGAGCGATCCGATATGATCACCCATCCCGATGTAGGTTGCCGGATTAATGGTGGCCGTGCGAAGCGCGTCGTGATTGCTCATACCACCCTGCGTAAACATCCAGGTTTCCCAGTGGGCAGCCAGGCCCTGCACCTGTCCGTGCCCGCCGATGTTCACGGTTACACCGCGGTCATGAAGCACTTTGGCGGCTGCTGCGCTCTGCATATGGCCGGCTTCATACTCCTCATAGGGAATCATGGTGCGGTGGCGTGAACGTGAATCCACCAGTCCGCGCGGCATAAAGGTGAGCAGGCGCTCATTCTCCCAAACGTTGGTGTGCTGATACCAGTAAAACTCGCCGCTTACACTTCCGTAATTCACCACCAGCGTTGGAGTGTAGCCCACATCGGAGGCTTCCCAGAGGGTCAGCACATCGTTGTAGAGCGGGTAGATCGGTACGTTGTGCTCAATGCCGGTGTGCCCGTCCAGGATCATGCTCATATTGTGGGTAAAGGTGGATCCTCCTTCGGGAACCACATTCACGCCGATCTCACGGGCTGCCTGCAGCACCTGCTGCCGCTGGTCGCGACGCGGCTGGTTATAGCTTTTCACCGCCGTAGCGCCAAACGCTTTGGTTCTTCTGAGAGCCGACCGTGCATCCTCAAGACTGTTGATGACGGTTTTTTGCACATTTTCCGCACCATAAAGAATTCGCCCGGTTGAGAAAACCCTCGGGCCAATCATATTGCCGGCTCTCACCATCTCCGATTGAGAGAAGATCATCTCTGTATTGGAGGAGGGATCAAACACGGTGGTTACACCAAATGCCAGATTGGCAAAATACTCCCACTGCTGATTTGGGCTGAGCCCATACCGGAAATTACCAATGTGTGCGTGTGCATCCACAATGCCTGGCATGATGGTTTTGCCTTCCGCATCCACCATATAGGCGCCCTGCGGAATAGATATCTCGCCGGCAGCACCAACGGCTTCAATACGGTTTTCGCGTACCAGAAGGGTTCCGTTCTCAATCACCTGGTCACCATTCATGGTGATGATGCGGGCGTTGGTGAAGGCAACCAAGCCGGTGGGTTTATCCGAGGGGAGTTCCAGGCCGAGCCGGATGCCGTCATTTTCACCCAGTGGCAGCTCTTCGGTTGTGTCACCGTTCAAAAAGTCAAACGCTTTTGAAAGCTCTACCGTAAAATATTCTTCACCGAGGGTCCAATGCAGTTTCTGCCCGTCGCGCGACCAGTGCAGGCTATAGCCGGCATCCTGCGCTACATGCGTAACCGGTATGGCCCGTGTATTTGCATGCAGGTCAATGTCGGAACCCACCTGCGGCATCGGGGCCACATACACCTTATAGAGCTCATGAAATGCAACCCATTTATTATCAGGGCTTGGGGTGTACTCAAGGCCGTATTGCGAGCGGAAATGGTGACGCTCATCATGCCCATGCAGGTCAACGCTTCTGAAATTGGTGCCTTGCTGGAAGAAAATACGATTACCCGCTGCATTAAACATTGGTCTGTTGCCTCCTGCACGGATAAATGTCATGTCGCCACCGGAAACAGGCATGGTGTAGATACCGGGGTTCTGTGTATAGGCGTGCCCCTGGTGGTTATTGCCGCCATCACGCCTGAAAACGAGAGTTTGTCCGTCGGGAGAAAACGAAGGTGTCCGGTAAATACCTCTCGCTGTCGTGATGGTTTGTGGAGTAGCTCTGCGCTGATTGAGTTGCAGGGTTTTTATTGTACCCAGATTGTTATCGCTCCAGGTTACCCACGCCAGGGTATTACCATCGGGCGAGAAAGCCGGTTCGAACTCAAGATTAGAGTCTTCGGTTAATCTTTCAGGGGTTCCGCCTGGCAGTGATTTTTTCCAGAGATAACCGGCTGCATTAAATACTACGCTATTACCATCGGGTGAGGTTATGGTATGGCGAACGGCTCTTGCTGTGAATGTATCTGGTGCGGGATCAAACTCAAAGAAAACTGCATCGGCAATCTTATGTTTTACCTGAACTGTGAACGGGATCTCTTCCACTTCGTAGGTGTTCACATTCAGTTTATGGATGCCGCCCATGGCCCAAAAAATGAGATAGTTGCCATCGGGTGTCCAGTTGAAATTTGTGTATGGGCCGAAGATCGCCCAAGCTTCCTGCTGGTCGCGGCTCAGCCCGTCGAAAACAGGGCGTTCAATACCGGTGTTCAGATCGCGGAGGTAGAGAACCGATTTTGTCCGTACCCGCTTTATAAAAGCCATGGTATTTCCATCTGGAGAGATGGTGGGGGAGATGGCGCCGCCCGGTCCGCCGGTAATGCGTTCTACACGTCCTTCCTCAAGGTCGTACCGGTTTATCACGTAGATCTGGCTGTTGGGATCCTTGTTGTACTGAAAGAATCCGCCGGGGTACACATCCTGTGAGTAATAGACATAGCGGCCGTCGGGCGAGATAAAAGGCTGCCCTTTATCCTGCTGGTCGTTGGGCCGTTCGGTGAGCTGGATACCTGAACCACCTGTTTTATGATACATCCAGATCTCTCCCGCTCCGAGCGAACGGGCAGATGTGAAATGTTTGCGTGCAACCAGGTAATTGCCGTCTGGAGTCCAGAAGGCATTGTTGAGGAGCCGGAAGCTCTCGTTGGTGATCTGCCGCGCATCGGAACCGTCGCGGTTCATCACCCAGATATTGTCGCCGTTTCCGGCGTCGCTTGTGAAGGAAATTCTGGAGCCGTCGGGGCTGAATCGGGGCTGTATTTCATAGGCAAGGCTTTCCCTGATTACACGGGCTTCACCACCTTCAATCGGCATGATGTAGATGTTGCCGAGCAGGTCGAACACGATCTCACGCCCGTCGGGACTCACGTCGAGATTCATCCAGGTGCCTTCGCTGGTTTCAAAACTGATTTCAGTATAATCGGCATGATGCTGGGTTACGTCCCAGCTGTCGTTACCTGACTCCTGAGCAGTTACGTAGATTGGAAAAAAAGAGATGATTGTAAACAGTAAAAGTTGCTTCATTTTGGCAGAATTAATTTAGGTGTACATCGCACAGATGTTACTAAAAGTTGTGGAGAATTATGGATTTTCTTTTGTAAGAAAATTTAAATGGGAAGCAGAGATTCATACATGATGAAATCTCCTTCAGCTTATCTGTAAATTGCTAAAAATAAATAATTAGAACGATATCTATCTATGATAAATCAACTAAATAATACCTCTTATTATCATTTTAAAATATGAAAAAAATATAGGTTTAACTTGATGTTTAGCCATGTAATTGAGATGTTAAGATATTGAAATAACTACAATTAATGATTAATCAGAATAAACTGAAGCCAATTACTTTGATAATGAAATTTATAACAGCCCTGCTTTTTCTACTTTTTTCCGTAACAGAAACTACTAACGCACAACCTGAACCTCCTTTTGGAATGGGAGAGCTCGAAGCATATTCCGTTTTTCTTGATGGATACCGAACCGGAGATTATGAGCTCGCGATAAATTTTGGGGAATGGATGCTTGAAGCCAAACCACGGCAAATAGAAGGTTATGATGATTTCTCATTGGTTCGCACGTTCGATCGTATGATTGATACATATTTGATGGCAGCAGAAAACGGGAGTGACCCTTCCCAAATTACTGCATATCTGGAAAAAGCTGATGATGTATTCACGGTACTGCACGATACGTTTGATGAAACAGAAATTGAATTGTATGACTGGTACCTGAAGCAAGGTCGATTTTATCATGAAAACAATGAACAGATGAGCGCTACAATGGAAAATGCTTATGCTATGTATCAAAAATTATATGACTTAGATTATCAGCGGTTTGCTGAAGAAGGGAATGGATTTTTTGCAATGGTACTTTTGAATGAAACGGCGAATTCGGGAGAAAGAGATCAGGCAATGGAAATGATTGTCCGGCTTGAAGAGTATGCGTCAGCAGAGTTGCTTGATGCGATTGTTGATATCAGAGAATCACTCTTCGAAAATCCAGAAGAAAGAATTGAGTTCATTGAATCGAGAATGGCAGCAGCAGGTGATGCCGAACGGGAAGAAATGCTAAGTGACCTGGTTCAGCTATACAACGAGATAAATAATTCTGAAAAAGCAGCATCAGCGGCAGAAGATTTGTATGAGTTAAATCCCAACTATCAAAACACACGATATGTAGCAGATATGCTTCTTTCAGATGGAAATTACAGCGATGCGATTGGTTTCCTTAAAGAGGCAAAAGATCTTGCAGAAAATGATACAGCCAGGAAAGAACTTGCTCTTGAAATTGCAGAATCGTACCTGCAGACCGACAGGTTCGAAGATTCAAGAGAATATGTGCAAACAGCACTTCAGATAGATGAACACTACGGAGAAGCGTATATGCAGATGGCTTCTATCTATGCCAGAACCATTTCTGACTGCACGGGTGGAGACACGCTCGATCGTGAAGACCGAACCGTTTACTGGCTGGTAGTGGATTATCTTGAAAGAGCAGCAGAACTTGATGCATCACTTGCATCGAATGCCAATAATCGTATTGAGGCGTATACAGAAGCAATGCCAAGTGCCGAAGATAAATTTTTTAGTGATTGGGAAGATGGTAATTCATTTACAATAGATGGTGAATTAAGCCCATGTTATGCATGGATAAATGAAGAAACCACGGTCAGGTAGCACACTTGTCATAAATTTATCATTACAGCTTAAGAGCATCACAAAGCTTAAATGTGATGCTCTTTCGATGTATGAAACGTTATGTATGCTTTGTTCAAATCACATGTGCAGCCACACATCGATATAGGTTGGTAGCATAGCCAAACATAGATTGAATTAGTTTAGCTTAAAAATCTCAATCTCTTTTCCGATGATTGCCTCCAGCTCGCGGATAGTCTCCGCCTGTTTTACTTTTTGGGTGCTGAAGTTATTCAAAAAATCAGCGGGTATATGAACAGCCCGAATTAGTAATTGCCTGTACTCATCAGCAGCACCAAGATTATAACTGGCATCGATGAAGATTCTCATGTCCACAAAGGTGAAATCGAAATCGAGAATTCGGGTACCGCGTAAATTAAAATCTATAACAGGCATTTTTCTCCATACTTCGAGGTCATCTTCCGGGATGTACTCTTCAAGTACATAGACAAGCATTACATCCGTTTCTATGATATCTATCTGTGGAGGAATATCCTGGAAGTGTTCAAAGCCGTTCGACCGCAGAAGGTCTGCATTAAATTCGAACGAAACTGGCAGAATAGACGGCCCGGCAGGGCCTTGTGGCCCCTGAGGCCCAACAGGCCCAACCGGTCCGCGATCAGCGCAAGATGTTAAAAAAAATGAGAGAGAAAGTACAACGAATAAGAATTTGATCAGCTTTTTCATAATGGTTGCCTGCCGGGTTTAGTTAGTAGTTTCCTTATTTGGTATAACGGATGAGTTGCCTGATGGTTTCTACGTGAAAAAACACCGTTTAGTGATTGATAATATGAGGGATAACTTTGATTGTGTGTGATCACATATTCATGTTAGAACGGTGATGTTCTGAGAATGGAATGAATGTTTTTATGAATGATGGTAAATGTAAAAACGGCAGACGGCTTATTTGGAACTCCTGCAACGTCTCCAACATGGTATGTTTTCAGTGGCATTAGTGTGGATAAGTCTCGTGACTTAGCATAGACAGTAATTGTTAAACTAACCCAAAAAAAGCTGTGATTTCTTCCCGGCTCGTATATGAATTGTAACGGAAGCACGGATGTTCAAAGAGCGTTGCGAGATTCATTCATTCAGTTCAGCCGTAAAATATTGCAAAGCTTTTGCGTGTCATCTCAGAACTCCCTATCTAACCGGTCGATTTTCTAAACCAAACCCTTTCAGAATATGTCTTCAATAACTGTTTCAAGAACCATTCTGCTTGCCGTAATGGTACTTTTTTCCACAACCATTGCCTGTACGGCAACAGAAGCAGTATCAACTGATGATCAAAACCAGACAAGCTCTCAAGCAGTACCTGCAAACGCCATTGTTGATGAAGGGCTGTTTACCGTCTATCAATCCGGAGATCAAATATTTTTTGAAATACCCCGTGAAATGCTTGGCCGTGACATGGCCATACTGAGCCGGATTGCAAAAACAGCGGAAGGCCTTGGTTGGGGAGGCGACCGTCTTGCTCCGCAGCAGGTGGTTCAATGGGAAAAGCGCGGGGACAACATTCTGCTTCGAGGAGTATCGTACAGTAATACCGCCGATAAAAACCTGCCGATCTACCAGGCTGTTCAAAACTCTAATTTTCCAGCCATTATTGAAGCTTTTGAAATTAAAGAGGTGCGTGATGAATCATACGTGATTGATGTAAGTGATCTCTATTTGAAGGATTCCCGCATTTTTGGCCTGCAAAATCGCCACCGTCAGCAGTACACTGTTCGCAGCCTCGACCGAAGCCGTTCATTCATGGAGTTTGTGAAGAGTTTTCCTGAAAACATCGAAGTTCGAACAGTACGAACCTATGTGGCGGATAATCCGCCATCACAACAACGAACCGGTTCAATATCAATTGAAGTGAACCACAGTATGATATTGCTCCCGGAAAAACCAATGAGGCCTCGGCTGTTTGATGAACGTGTAGCCATGATTAGTATATCTCAGACAGATTATGGCGATGAAGCTCAATATAGTAAAACGAAGAGATACGTAACCCGATTCCGACTGGAGCCGGTTGATGAAGAGGCCTATCTGCGTGGGGAACTTGTAGAACCGAAGAACCCCATAGTGTTTTATATCGATCCGGCTACACCGGAGGAGTGGAGGCCTTATTTCAAGGCGGGAATCAATGAATGGACAGTAGCCTTTGAGGAGGCCGGTTTCAAAAATGCAATTCGTGCCGAGATGGCCCCAGAGGATGATCCCGATTTTAGCCTGCTGGATGCCCGGTACTCAGTGATCCGTTATGTTGCGAATCCCATACATTCAGCCAATGCCGGGCCTGATGTAATCGATCCGAGATCGGGAGAAACTATTCGTGCCCACATCAACATGTACCATAATGTTATGAAACGATTACACTGGTGGTCGCTAAGCCAGACCGGCCCGAGAAATCCTGAGGTTCAGCGTCCGCATCTCTCCACCGAAGAAATGGGGCAGTATCTTCAGTACGTTGTATCTCACGAGCTGGCTCATGCATTAGGCTATCCGCATAACCAGCGTGGAAACACGGCTTATTCAATCGAAGACCTGCGAAACCCGGATTTTACCAACCAATTTGGAAATTCATCATCTGTAGTTGGCCGAACAAGGTTTAACTATGTAGCTCAGCCTGAGGATGGAGATAACAAAGTACACCGAAATGTAGGTGAGTATGATATCTGGTCGGTGAAGTGGGCCTATTCCTGGCTGCCTCAATTTGATTCACCTGAAGAGGAGAGAAGCCTGTTGAATGAATGGATACTTGAACGGGCCGATAATCCTGCAATGCAGTTTGGCTACGGTCGTGGTGACTTTGACCCCACTCAAACCACAGAATCTATTGGAAATGACTGGGTACGTGCCAGCGAACTGGGTATGAAAAATCTGCATCGTGTTGTACCCAACCTCAAAGAGTGGATGGGAGTTGAAGGAGAAAACTATGATGAAATAAGAATGCGCTACATGCAGCTTTATGTGCATTGGGGCAGGCTCACTGAGCGGGTGATTACCGCAATTGGGGGTTCACGTGAAGAGCATAAGGCATTTGGCCAGTCTGGCCCGGTTTATACAGCGTTGTCTAAAGAGGATCAGCAACGGTCGATGGCGTTTCTGGATGAGCACCTCTTTACTACACCCGAATGGCTTTTGGATAAGAGCCTTCTCAGAACGTTTGAGCATGTTGGTACCGTGGAGCGGGTTCGATGGTACCAGACCACCGGGCTGAATGCGCTGCTCTCTCCACATCGCCTGGAACGCCTGGTTGAACAACATGCTATGCTGGGGAATGATGCTTATGACCCTGCGCTATTCATGGACGAATTGCGAAGCAGTATCTGGAAAGAGTTGAATGCTTCAAACAGTATTGATCCCTACAGAAGAAACCTGCAACGCGCTTATCTCGACAGAATGATCTATCTGCTGAACGATGCATCTGCAGAGGCACCGAATCCACCCGGAGATTACCGCCCTGATATTGGTATGGAAAACCTGAGAACAGATTTTCATATTCAGCACTCGGATATTCGGCCACTAATACTGGAACAGTTCCGCGAACTTCAAACCGAGGCTGAAAGAGCACTTCGCGGCGCAACTGACCGATATACACGAACCCATCTTGAGTACGTTTTGAAAAGGGTGGGAGAGTTAATTTAAGAGTGTTTTTCGGGGAACGTGTATCGGCAGACGATGCACGTTATTACCTCGTAACGGGCCATCTTCTGGGTGCGGTTCATGCCAAAATTTGCCACACAAACAGAAATTATCGCAGAGTTATATCGTGCTTTTCTGTGTTTCTGTGGCAATAATTAAACCTATCCGTTATACCCCAGCTCTTTTTTAATCTCTCTCGAGATAATTAATCGCTGAATTTCTGATGTTCCTTCACCAATGGTCATCAATTTCATATCTCGCATAAAACGCTCCACGTGGTACTCTTTGGTGTAGCCGTAACCTCCATGAATCTGAACGGCATCAAGTGTGGCACGCTCGGCCGCCTCTGATGCATAGAGTTTTGCAATAGATGCTTCCTTGGTGTATGGTTTGCCCTGATCTTTCAGCCAGGCGGCACGGTGAACAAGGAGCCGTGCTGCGTCGATCTCAACAGCCATATTCACCATTTTATGTTCAATTGCCTGAAAATCACCAATAGAACTGCCAAATTGCTTTCGCTCTTTGGCGTACTTCATGGATTCCTCAAGCGCACCACGGGCAATTCCAACGGATAGTGCGCCAATGCCAATGCGACCGCCATCAAGAACTTTCATTGTATCGATAAAACCCTGTCCAAGTTCACCAAGTAAATTCTCTGCAGGCACCTTCACATTATCAAATACAACTTCAGATGTATCAGAGGTATTCATTCCCAGTTTGTGCATGGGTGTTCCCGGCTTTACGCCTTCCCAATCTCGCTCAACAATAAATGCACTGATACCTTTGGTACCAAGAGTAGGATCTGTTTTAGCAAGCACTACATACACATGGCCAACAGAGCCTTGTGTTATAAATGTTTTTGTTCCGTTGATTATCCAGTTGTCGCCATCTTTCGATGCCGTAGTTTTCATTCCGGACGCATCACTGCCTGATCCAGGTTCGGTTAAACACCATGCGCCCAGTTTATTCCCTGATGTGAGCTCAGGCATGTATTTCATTTTCTGTTCATGATTGCCGGCAAGGTCAATATGTCCCGTCCCGAGGGATGTGTGCGATGCAACCGTAAGAGCGAGCGATGCATCCCAGCGGGCAATTTCTTCGAGAGCGAGGCAAAAACTAATAGTGTCGAAACCCGCACCGCCATATTTTTCGCTGTGATAAATACCCAGCAGTCCCTGATCAGCAAGCATTTTTACAATTTCATGGGGAAACTCTTTTGAGGTATCTCTTTCTATAACTGTTGGTGCCACATGGCGTTCTACAAAATCGCGAACACTGTCGCGGATCATGTGATGATCTTCTGTGAGTTCAAAGGATATACTGTTGGTTCGTTCAAGCAAATTCAGGTTCATTTAATGAATGTGTTTAAAATTAAAAGCGCTTCCAAAAGATAACGAAAAAAAGGGGAACAGCTGTTCCCAAATAGAATAAATCTTTGGAAGAATTTAGGTAAGTAATAACATTTATCCGTAGTTCCAGGTTACTCCGCGTCCAATTTCGGGATCCGGGAACTCCCAGCTAACTGCCCCCTGATCACAAGCATACATACAGGTGCCGCACTCAATACAATCTTCAACCTGGAAATGAACCTTACCGTTTTCATCTTTGGTATAGCAATTTGCTGGACAAACATAGGTAGTACACTTATGCGGGCAGGTAGAGTTACAAATATCTGTATCTACTACAATATGCGGTTTAATCTCAGATTTCGCCTGATTACGATAACTCACAAGCCCAAGCTGTTCTGAAAGAGAGAGAAGTTTCATGTGGAAGGTGTTTTCTGATTTATGGAAAAATTCTTTAATAATAATTTATGATATATAGCGAAATAGAGAGTTACAGTTTTCGATTGAAAATCTGCAATCAGTATAACGTCAATATTTAAATGTAAATTCAGTTCTGAGAATGTAAACTATCAACGGATCTTACAACGCTTTCCCGCCCTTTATTCCCAGTTTCAATAGTTCCCAGTAAGATGCATGTCGTTTTATTGCTCCACGCAACATGGTTCGTGATTTGGGTGTTGGTTCGTTTTTTATACTGAAAAAATTTCGGCCAAAATCGCAGATCAGGTTTGGTACTTTTTGAGTCATAACAGGATCGTGCAACAGATGAACTGCATCCTGGAAATTGTTGATATCTTTCATGATATAACTGTCTTCGAGTGCTGTTTGGTATGCTTTCATTGCCTCTTCCCCAAAATCGTTATTTTCCTTCGCATTGGTAATCGCTTCAGCTGCTAAAATTCCTGATCGCATAGCGTAATCCATTCCCTGAATGGCTTTACCGGCATTCATCAGCAGGTTAGCGGCTTCTCCACAGATAACCAGTCCGGCTTTGTAAAGCTTTTCGGGCATAACGCGTTTATCACCGGAAGAGACAATGTGTGCCGAATACTCAACGACTTCTCCGCCACGAATCATATCTGCAATTACCGGGTGTTTTTTAAAGTGATTCAACACATTATACGGGGCCTGCTCTTTCTCGCGGAGGTCCTTTAAACCGAGTACAAGGCCAAGGGAAATTGTGTCTTTATTTGTGTATAGAAAGCCGCCGCCTTCAATGCCGTTTGTGGCAAAACCTACAAATTCGTTACTCATTCCGCTTTTTCCATTCAGCTGGAAGCGATCTTCAAGAATGGACTGATCAAACCGGATAATCTCCTTCACACCTGTGAGCATGTGGTCTGCTGGCACGTATTTATCCTGTAACCCAACTTGCCTGGTAAGAAGATTGTTTACTCCCTCAGCAATGATGATGGAATCAGTAAAAAATTTCTCGTCGCCGGTTCGAATACCCACGGCTTTTCCGTTCTCCATGAGTACCTCTTCCACCAGGATGTTTGGTGCAATGAAAGAGTCCATCGCGAAGTCGCTCTCTGCGATAGCCTCTTCAACTTTTTCGGCCAGCCATCGGTCGAATTTTGACCTTAGCACAACAACGCCTGTGTATGGTGGCTCGTTAAAGTGGCTGGACTTGAAATCTATTGAGAATGATGATTCTTCATCTAAAAATGTAAGCCTTCTGTGATTGATGAATCTGTCCCATCCGGTATCTTCTTCCCAATAATTTGGAACCAGTTTCGCAAGGTCGTTCCCCCATAAAACTCCGCCGGATACATTCTTTGATCCGGGAAATTCACCCTTCTCAATTAACAGAAATTTCATGTTAGCCCGGGCAAGCGTCATCGCGGCAGATAGCCCTGCAACTCCGGCTCCTACAATAATACAATCAAATTTTTCGTCCATAGTTTTTAGTAGTGAGTATCAAGTATCAAGATTCATCGCAACAATTAAAACCTGAGTGAAATTTTCATAAAATTAACTCACAATAAAAAAGCCGACTCAAATTCAAAATACTTGATACTTGCTACTAACTACTCCTTTATTTAATTACTTTTCACTTTTTTCAATTCTTCGATAAACGGGGGGAGAATTTTGTAGAGGTCTCCAACAATTCCGTAATCAGCAATTTCAAAAATGGGAGCATCGGGGTCTTTGTTGATGGCTACAATCACCTTACTGTTTGCCATACCGGCAACATGTTGAATGGCTCCTGAAATACCAATACCGATATAAAGCTGCGGAGAGACTACTTTTCCTGTTTGCCCTATCTGGAGGCTTGGATCGTATACACCCGCTTCTGTAAGAGCACGGGAAGCACCAATGGCGGCGTTAAGCACAGATGCCAGTTCATCCACTAGTTTACGACCCTCTTCATCTTTAACGCCCCTCCCGGCAGCAATCACGGTTTCTGCTTCAGAGAGATCAATTTTATCGCCTGCTGCTCCAATAATCTCTTTTAAGGTAGTCTTGAGCTGATCGTCACTAAATTCAAACGGAATTACTTCAACCGTAGCGGCAGATTCTTTTTCAACCACGTCATACGAGCCGGACCGCACGGTAAGAACAACAGGTGAGCCTTCTGCTTGTACTGCTGAGATAATTTTTGAAGCCATTACAGGCCGTTTGGCTTTTACACCTGTTTCTGTGAGTTCAAATTCAGAAACATCAGCCAGTGAAGCAGCTTCCAGGTTGGCAGCAAGTGCGCCAAGAATATCTTTTGAGCCTTCCGTTGATGCAAATGCTACCACACTGGGTTTGATTTGCTGAACAACCGTGGAAAGTGCCCGAAGGAGAGGGGCATTCAGATGATTCTTAAAAATAGGATTCTGGATGGTATAGATTTCATCCGCGCCATATTGTTTTAACTGTTCGGCGACAGGAGATGGATCTGCATCAATCACAAGAGCAATGGATTTGAAGCCGTTCTGTACTGCAAGTTCATTACATCGTGAAAGTACTTCGAGTGATGACCGTTTAATTTTTCCTTCGTTTACGGAGATATAAGTTAAGAGTGTACTCATTTCAATAATTTGCTAATAAAGTTAGATAAAATAGTTTTGCGAAACGAAATCGCTGTGATTAGATCACATTTTCTGCGGTGTCGAGTAGTTGAGCTACTTGTCGTGCAATCTCATCAGGTTCGCCTTCGTATTTCTTACCTGCCTGCCGGGCGGGTTTTTCTTCGTAAGAGAGTACGGCAGTTTTAACGCATTCTTTAGTATCATCAGCGCCTAAATCTGCAATTGAAATTGTATCAACCGGTTTTCGTTTAGATTGCATGATGCCCTTTAGATTTGGAATGCGGGGATCGTTCATGTCATTCGAGCAGGTAACAAGGCCTGGTGAGGGCACTTCAAGCAGTTCCTGCCCGGTATCACCCTGTCGTTTCACGAGCAGATTTTCTCCTGATACCTCAAGGCCAACAGCATTTGTAGCATAGGGGAGAGAGAGCAACTCCGCCAGCATAGTTCCCGTTAGGCCTGCATCAGTATCCTGCGACTGTTTTCCACACAATATAAATTTGTACTCTTTACCCTTGAAAAAATTGGCGAGTATTTTGGCATAGCTGAAAGAGTCCAGATTTTCATCGCCGGTTGTGAGAAGGTGAGATCCGGAGTCGGCACCCATTGCCAGTGCTTTACGGATAGTCTCTTTCGCTTTTTCGGGGCCAATCAAAACTACTTCAATTTCTCCGCCATGTGCTTCTTTCATTACAAGAGCTTCTTCTACAGCTGAGGCGTCATAGGCATTCAGAATGTTTCTGTCAGCATCCTGAATTAGCTGGCCGTCTTTTATTTGCAGGGGTGCATTAACATCGGGTACTTGTTTTATACAAACGTAAAATTTCATGCTTGATGCTTTCTTTTTCTGTGTTTATGGAAACGCTTTTTTAATGTCCACTGAATATACAAAAGATGATACTAAAAACTTATTGAAGAGGGCAGAGTTTCGTGGAGGGTGGGCTGGGATTCATGGCCATTATGAACCGTTAGGGTACAATAAGATCGCATAGCTGTTGATTAAGATTGATTAGCTGATGATGAAAGGCCAATGAGAAATTTTGAGAATATTTCAGGAGTCTGTTCGTATTTCACCGGTTCGATTCTGTCCGGCAAAATCTTTGGCTCTGTCTGTCATCTGCCGGAATGTTCCCGAAACAGATCTCAGGCGCTCGTCCCACTCCGCATTTACCTCAACACCATCAATGGATTGATGATAAGTAACCAGCGTATATGCAGTAGCGAAGGGATCAAAAACTGCTCGTATAATTAATGAAGAGAGCAAAAATACACTGATTATTGTAATCACCTGAAACCATCCGGTATCGAACATCATCATAAGAATAATTCCGGGAATACCCAGTAAAATGATGAGTACCATAAAGAAAGCTTTACCAAGAAACCATACTTTTAGGGCTGTCATCAGTACCGGCTTGTACACTTGTGCATAGAGTATAATGCCGTGCCGTGCATTCGTCCATACATTTTTACCATCCTTAGCGATGGCATAAGAGAGAATTGCCTCATCAATATATGATAGTGACTGATTTACGATGGTTGAGGCCCAACGGGCAATTTTCGTAGCACCGCCTCCAAGCGGAAGCATATCCACTATGCGTACAAACCGCCTGGTAAAGCGCCTTACAACACGGTCAGTCATCTTGTTTAGCGCAAAGAGAATACTTACATCTCGAAAGTTTTGCTGTACAATTTCTCTTCCGTATGCTATCTGTGATTTTCCCTCAGGTATCTCGCCTTCTGTAATATATTTTGTAAGAACAGCAATGTGAGCGCCTTTTACCAGATAAAGCAGATAACGTTTACCAAAAGCGAGAACTGCAAATGGACCGGCTACCGCTATGATGAAAAAAATAATCGTCAATAACTCTATACGTGATGAAAAGAAAACGGCAATGCCGCCAAATATTCCCAGCCAGAGCACTGCAGCCAGGAAAAACCCACCATAGACAATGATATTTAAACCAAGAAAAGGAGTGGTTTTAACAAGTAACCCAAACGCTTTTTTGAAAGCACCGTTATCTTTGAGAGAGCTCATACTAATTGGATGATAATTTTTTATTAATTCTTCAGACAATCTGGTCGACAATCAGATACACGACAAAACAGTAACGAATAGCTCAAATAAAAGGCATAAAAAAACCCGCTGAGAAATGTCAACGGGTTTTGAATTTGGTTATAAAAAGAAAACCTATCTCTCCTCGATTGGAGTCCATTCAAGATTTTTCTCACCCACATATAGTGCTCTTGGCCTTATCAGGCGATTATTTGCTTTTTGCTCGAAGAAGTGGGCTGTCCACCCGGAAATTCGGCTCATGGCAAAAATACAGGTGTACAGATCGGGTTTTATCCCAATAGAGTAGTACACAGTTGCGGAGAAAAAGTCTACATTCGGATCAATGTTTTTCTCTTCTTTCATGGTTTTCACCATCGCTTCAGACCAATTGTAGAGATACTCATGGCCGGTTTCCTCAGAAAGAGCTTTCGACATTTTTCTCAGATGAAAAGCACGCGGATCGAATACTTTATATACTCTGTGGCCGAAACCCATCAGTTTTTCTTTTCTTTCGAGCTTCCCCTTTGTAAATGCAACAGGGTCAGCATCTTCTCCCTGCTCTTTTAGTGTAAGAAGTGTGTTCATAACAGCTGTGTTTGCACCGCCATGAAGAGGGCCTTTCAAAGCGCCAATGGCTCCTGTAATTGCAGAAAACATATCAGACTCGGTAGCACACACTGTGCGTGCTGTAAATGTTGATGCATTCATACCATGCTCTGCGTGAAGTACAAGGCAAAGGTCCATGGTGCGTTCCGCAGCTGCACCCGGTTCTTCGCCGTTAAGCATGTAGAGAAAGTTGAAGGCTGTGCTGCCTTCAGCCAGTGGCTCAACAATATCTTTATCCTGGCGGGCTCTGTTAAAAGCTGCGATAATAGTAGGCATTTTAGCCGTTAATGCAATCGCATTTTCTGTATCGCTGGCATCACCATTCTGAAAATCGGCGAGCATAGAAACAGCAGAACGAAGAACCGCCATAGGCTCGGCGCTTTTGTTGGTATTTTTAATATAATCCAGCACAGGTGCCGGCAGGTTGCGCTGTTTTCTTAGCGAGCTGTTCAAATCATCAAGTTCCTGTTTAGTGGGAAGCCGGTCATTCCAGAGCAAGAAACAGACCTCTTCGAATGATGCTTTTTCAGCCAGCGTATCGATATGATAACCGGAGTAGATAAGATCTCCGGATTGCCCGTCAATAAAACTCTTCGTTGTAGAGAAGGCAACTATTCCGTCAAGGCCGCGATTAATGTGTGGATATTCGCTTAAGTCGATATTCTGTAGATTTTTCTCTGCCATTAAGTTAGTCCAATTTTCTGTTGTTCATTTTATTACGTTGCACTTAACATGAATAGAAGATCCATCGTGCCTCTTAATTTGCAGGTTGAGGATATAAATTCCCGCTTGTATGCTGAGCAACGTTTTTAATCAAGCATGAAAAATACAAAATACCGATTGATTAAAGAAGCGCTTTTACGATACAGAATAGAGTCATTAAATATTGAAACAGCATAATTTCAATTTATAAACATCATTTTACATGAAATGGTTAAAGATTGGTGTTTAATTTCTTTGCCTCATCCCATAAACTGTCCATCTCTTCAAGATCTGCATCAACAATAGATGTTCCCTTCTCTTCAAGTTTTCTTTCGATATATCGAAAGCGTTCGTCAAACTTGCGGTTTGCTTGCCTAATGGCATCTTCTGCATCCATGTTCAGCAATCTGCCAACATTAACAAGGCTGAACAGCAGATCTCCAAACTCATCTTTTCTCTCTTTTTGGGTTTGATGATGAACCGCTTCACGCCACTCATCAATCTCTTCGTTAAGCTTATCCCAGGCAAGCTGCCATTCTGCCCAGTCAAAACCAACATTAGCAGCTTTTTCCTGCATGCGATGTGCCCTGATTAATCCCGGTAAATGTTTCGGCACTCCATCAAGTATAGATTTCTTGCCCTCTTTTAATTTAATACTTTCCCAGTTTGAGGCAACTTCCTGTTCGCCCTTCACCTTGGTTTTTGCAAACACATGCGGATGACGGCGAATGAGTTTCTCAGAAATGTTCAGTATCACATCATCAATAGTGAAGTGATTGTTTTCTGATGCCATCTTGCTGTGAAAAACTACATGAAGCAGCAAATCTCCAAGCTCTTTTGAGAGTTCCTCAAAATCACCATCATCAATGGCCTCGATAGCTTCGTACGCTTCTTCAATCAGGTTATCTTTGATGGAGTGATGGGTTTGTTTGCGGTCCCATGGGCACTCTTTTCTGAGGATGGATACTAATTCTACAAAGTCTTCAAACTTTTCAGAGGGTTTCATTCAATGCGATATTTGATGGATTCAGATCTAAATTATTCCCGCACAAAGTAAACAGTTATAGATCAAATAACTGATAATTCTGTAGAGGATTTACCACCATATACCGTAAGGCCTCCGAAGATTCGGCACATTCTTGCAGAATGAAAATTAGGTCTGGCGTTTCTTCTTCTCAGCTGCGGGGAACAGAACGTTGTTGAGTATCAGCCGATATCCGGGGCTATTGGGGTGCAGGCTCAGATCAGTAGGAGGATCGCCAACACGATGGGTATAATCTTCCGGGTCATGCCCGCCATAGAACGTAAAGGTGCCTTCGCCAACATTGCCATGAATATACTTTGCTTGATCGCGTCCCGGGGATTCCCCAAGAATAACCACACTGTTTTTGATAGTATTTTTCTGGAAAGCGGTAGCCTGTCCATAAAATCCACGAATGCTATTCACATGATTTTGGGTGAGCATGGTAGGAACAGGGTCCCATTTCGCGGAAAATTCAAACAGAGTGAAATAATCGAGGCTTTCACTGATGCGGCTCAGGTCAACTTCAATGTCAATGGTAGCGTGCTCGTAGATGTAGGGATCGGTAATTACCTCGAAATTTTCGAACGCGAATGTTTGAGTGAAATCGAGTCGTTCATTTACATTGGGATCTATAGGGTCACCATCAAGCTGGGTTGGTACAATATCGAGGCCCTGGGCTGCCAGTGCAATATCAAACGTATCGGTGGCTGAGCACATCGCAAACATAAATCCGCCCTGTGCCACAAAATCGCGTATCTCAAGTACCACATCGAGTTTTAACTGGCTCACCTTTTCGTAACCAAGGTCGGCAGCTGTCTGCTCAAGACGTCTCACCTGTGCAATATACCAGGGTGCATTGCGGTACATAGCCCAAAATTTGCCAAATTGCCCGGTAAAATCTTCGTGGTGAAGGTGAAGCCAGTCATAATTTTCTAAAACTCCGGAAAGAATTTCGGTATCGTAGATTTTGTCGTATGGAATTTCAGCGTAATCGAGAGCAAGGGTTACCGCATCGTCCCATGGCAGTGATTGAGGTGGTGTATAAACAGCAATTGATGGTGCCGTTTCCAGGTTTATTGCAGCCATGTTTACATTCGGTCGCTCCACTTCCTGTATGATACCTGCAGCTTCAGTTTCAGAAATAACTTCAACCCGAACATTACGAACACGGCTCTTGCGAACAATCTCATTTGCGTTTGATGTGAGAAAGCTACCGCCACGATAGTTCAACAGCCAGATTCCGCTTTCACCATCGGCAATGTGATTGAAGATAATTCCATATGCTTTCAGATGATCAGTTTGGGTGCCGTCCATTGGTATCAGAACCCGTTCCTGTGCACTTAAAGTGATCGTTCCTAAACTGAAAAAGAGAGTGGTTATCAGCAGTTTCTTTAACATGGTCTTTAAATTGTAGCGGTTTCTAATTGCCGTAGCTTTACCCGTGTGTATGGGGCATAAAATCCTTCAGGAAATTCCATAAGCAGATCTTCGAATAGTTCAACAAGCTCTTCGGTTGTTATGCTGTAAGGCATAGTATTGGTAACTATTTCGAGAGTGAAATCAGCCAGTTCAATCCCGTCTTCTGAATTATAAAGGTTTTCGAGCATGGTGATTTTATCCCACATCAGGCGTTCCCGCAGTGGAGAAAATGGCTGTGAGGAGAGATACTGTGAAATCATATTGTAAAGTAAACCGGTGTAGGCTTCTGGAATGGTACTTCCAAGTTCCACAAGCAGGTCATCTGTAAACGGATTTTGAGGATTCACAATAATTGGTTCGAGTGCTGCAAGGGCTTCTTGATAATTACCTTTGTGGATCTGATACAAGCTTTCACTGATGGTTTGCAATAAACTTCCGGTTGTATCAGCTCGGTTACCGTTTTTTATCCACATTCTTAGTTTAATGGCATCATTTGCATAAAATGATGTTGTTCGGCGTTCAAGGCTTCTGAGCTGGATTTCTGCAAAATCAAAATCACCCGCATAAAAATCGGCAAGACTTAGATAATACCTTGCTCTTTCAGAAAGGTTGGAACTATCTGTTGCCCTGTCTGCCCGAGTCAAAGCTTGCCTGGCTGTAGAAAAGCGTTTATTAAAGAGCGCAATTCTGCCTTCAGCATAATACAGAAATGCATCCTGGGGGTTTTGTAAGTGCTCTTTCATCCGGTTATACCAATACTCTGCTTTTTCTGCATCTTTGTGATAATCGAGAGAGAGGTCAATTAAAACTGAATAGACTCTGCCGGCACGCTCATAATTCTGTGCCGTGTTAAGCAGCTCAGATGCAAGATTGTACGCTTTAAGATTTAATTCATTGAATTTAACCTCTGAACCGAGATTATTGGACTTAAGGTATCTTTCCCACTGTATATAGATGGTAGTGAGCTCCTCCATTGCCCGGAATTTCGTAGTTAGATCATCCCGGTTGATATAAAATTGAAGTGCCTCTTCTGCATACTCAAACTGCCGTGCAGATGCCATCTGGTTGGCGAGTGTGAAGAGAGAGAAGATGGTGTAAGGTGTTTGATATTCATATTGCCGGGCCATCACAAAAGCGCGTCGGTATTCTTCGGTTTCAAGCAGCAGCCAGGTTAAAAGCTGGTAAAGCGGGGAGTATGCTCTGTGGGATGTATCCAGATCAAACAAGCGATCTTCAAGCTCGAAAGCTGCAATTTGATATAAATTTTCATCCCTCATACGTAAAAATCGCTGCTGCACAAGGCTCATCTGATCGGGTGAAGCGATGATTAGATCATAATATTGATTTACTGACTCTTCAAACCGCCCTGCCTGCATGTAGGTATTTGCAAGTTCATTCAGAAAGAGGGTGTTGTCGCCGGATAGTTCACGGGCAGATTCGTAAAGTGCAATGGCTTCTTCAAACTCCTGCCTGTTGAGCATGGATGAGCCGATTGCGAAATAAGCCTGGATATTACCCATGTTCTCTGCAGCAATGTGTCGCCATAAATCACGGGCTTCCTCGCGATCCCCACGAAGGTGCAAAATTTCAGCAAGCCGTATGGCTGATTGCAGCTCGAATCTCCTGTCGCTAAGCTGGCGTCGTGTTACCTCTTCGGCTTCATCAAACATACGAAGATTCATCAGGCTTTCTGTGTACCCATCAAAAAATACAAATGAGCGTGGGTTGTCCTCATAAAGAGAACGGAAAATAGGCAGTGCTTCTTCAAAACGTTGCTGTTGTAATAGATTATTTGCGCGCTGATACTCATTAATCTGGGCATGGCTTATGCCTGGGATAATCAGCAGTAAAGCAATAAGTGCGGATGAAAAACGGATAAAACTCATGTGTTAAAAAAAAGCTTTTTTGATAATTCAGGGAACGAGGTTTTAACCTGCTGATAGAACGCATGCAGCGGAAAACCAACCACATTATAGTAATCACCATCGATGCGCTTTACAAAAAGAGAACCGAGATCGTCCTGAATTCCGTATGCACCTGCTTTATCCATGGGGCTTTTTGTTAAGATGTAGTGATTTATTTCTGAATCAGTTAACGCACCAAATGTAACATTGGTTCTTTCAGTAAATGAAATTTCACGGGAAATATTGCCTGATTGATCTACAGTACAGAGAAAAACACCTGTAAATACTTGGTGAGTGTAATTATTGAGCATTTTCAGTGTTTTAAATGCATGTTCCTCATCCTCGGGCTTGCCCAAAATTTCATTATGCAGGCAAACGATTGTATCTGCCGCAATGATGAAAGAATCTTTGTGCCTGGCAGCAACATCTCTGCCTTTAAGCATTGCTAAATATTCAACAAGAGCAACCGGATCAGATAGATTGTTGCTGTTCTCATCCACATCGGATGGGTCAACTTCAAATGAGATATTTATCTGTTTGAGTAATTTTGCGCGCCTCGGGCTTGAAGATGCCAATACAACCTTCATCAAATTTTACGAATTCGGGGATGTTAACTTTTCTGTTTTTCGGATAATTGAATAACTTAAGCAATCGCAGAAAAGCAATAAACCCGATATTTAACCAATTCCGGAATGCCTCAACAAAAAAAAAGAAGCCGCAAAGCAAAAGAAACGAAACCAATGCTCTTCACCGCTCTCAACTACAAACTGCTTGGGCTTGGTGTATTGATGGTAATTGTTGGCTTTACAATTATGCGTCTCGAAAACGAAGTTTATGGCTTTATTTCACTCTATATATCGCCGGTGATTATACTTGCAGGATATATTGTGGTTATTGCAGCTATTCTGAAAAAGGATCATAAGACAGAAGATTCAACAGCTCCTTCATCGTAACTGACCTGTGTACCGGCTGATAAACTATTTTTTCGGATTTGTTGTGATCTACCTGTTCATTTTAGAAGCCGGGATGAACGATCACGCCATGATTATCATCGGTTTAACTTTATCTGTTCTGATTGCATTCGTTGCCTTTTTTGGCAACTGGATCACACTCGATGCTACTAAAGCAGTGATAATTCTTGGTACCATAGTGTTAGGTTTTGGAGGCTGGCTGCTTGCTGCAGCAGTGATTGCATTTTTTACCACCGGTAGTCTCCTCACTCGGAAAAAAAGAGTTCTTGGTATTACAGATCACATTAAAAGAAATATTCCCTTGCATTTGCAAAAACGCAGGGATGGCTATCAGGTATGGGCAAATGGATTCTGGCTTGCAGTATTTTGTTTTGGGTGGTTTCTTGTTTCATCGGATGCATTTTTGATTGCCGCTTTTGTAACCCTTGCAGCAGCCACTGCTGATACGTGGGCCACAGAAATAGGCACTGTAAAGCCGGGTAGAACGGTAAATATTCTCAATTTTAAACCTGTTGATGCGGGCACTGATGGTGGTGTGAGTATAAAAGGTACAATTGCGGCAGCTGCAGGTTCGCTTTTTATCTCTATAGCGGTATTGTTTGCGAATTTTCCCGGTTTGGTATCAGCATTCCTTCTTGTGTTTGTTCTTGGCTTTTTAGGTTGTTTTATGGACTCTATTCTTGGAGCTATTTTTGATAAGAAGCATGTAAACATCAACAAGCCGTATGATTACAGTGGTTCGCAGGAATCTTTTTTGAACAGTTTTGTAAACTGGGCGTCAACAGGCATTAGCGGATTGGCAGCCTTACTATTAACTCAAATTATTTTATGATGAAGTGGTACAAAAAACTACATTGGCAAATTATTATTGGGATGGTGCTTGGACTTCTTTGGGGGCTATCTGCCAGTGTACTTGGTTTTGTTGAATTCACTCAGGGATATATCCGTCCGTTCGGTACCATTTTTATCGATCTTTTGAAACTCATTGCTGTGCCACTTGTACTGGTTTCACTTGTGGTTGGTGTTGCCAGCCTGAATGATGTAACCAAACTATCCCGAATGGGAGGTAAGACGGTTGCTATTTATATGGTAACAACCATTTTTGCCATCACTATCGGTTTAACGGTTGTAAATATTCTTAATCCCGGCGGTACGCTTCCTGATGAGACCAGAGCAACGCTGATAGAGAGTTATAGTGAAAATGTAGAGGGGAGGGGCGACGCCGCTGCAGCAGTGCAAGACAGAACCTTCCTCGATTTTTTTGTTGATATCGTCCCCGAAAACTTTTTTGAAGCTGCATCAGATAATACCAACATGCTGCAAGTGGTATTCATTGCTCTTTTGCTTGGCATAGGATTAATAAATATTCCAGCACAAAAAGGGCAGCCTTTGATTAATGTGTTCGAATCCCTCAATGACGTGATCATAAAGATAGTAGATTTGATCATGAAAACAGCTCCTTACGGTGTTTTCGCACTGATGGCTGCCGTAATTGTTGATCTCACCGGGGATGACCTTGGCCAGGCACTTGTTCTGCTCAGAGCACTTGGCTGGTACTGTATCGCTGTTTTGATTGGCCTTATGCTGCATGTTACTATTGTGTATACAACACTCTTCAAAATGTTCAGCAGTATGAAACTCCGGGATTTCTTTAAAGCAATTCAACCTGCAATTCTGCTTGGTTTTAGTACCAGCTCCAGCCTTGCAACCCTGCCGGTAACCATGGAAAGAGTTGAGAAAAATCTGGGTGTAAAAGAGGAGGTATCCAGCTTTGTACTTCCGGTTGGCGCAACCATTAACATGGATGGCACCAGTCTTTATCAGGCCGTAGCTGCTGTATTTATTGCACAGGCACTTGGTATGGATTTAACTATTGCACAACAGTTAACAATTGTTTTAACCGCAACAGCTGCCTCAATTGGCGCTGCCGGTGTTCCCGGAGCAGGGATCATCATGCTGGTAATTGTACTGCAATCAGTTCAGGTACCCATTGAGGGAATTGCTCTTATTCTTGGTGTTGACAGAATTCTCGACATGGCACGAACGGCTGTAAATATCACTGGAGATGCAGCCGTCTCCGTTGCAGTTGCACACACCGAAGGCAAGCTTGGTGAGCTTCATTTTGATGATGAATAATTGATTAATGCTTCTAACCTGTTGCAAGTCAACTGGTAAGAATGGTAGTGTTCGAAAAAATGGTTTTTATTACAGCAGAATTTATCCATCTAAAACTTAATAGAAACAATCTTAGCTGAACTGCGTTTATCAGTTTGCACTTAACTCTAATTTTTAGTTCTATTCATCACATATATGTATTTGTTGCTTTCACTAATTTTCTACGTATCAATATTTAGTGATCTGCCTGACAGGGGAGAAGCCTATCCTGAATACAATAGAGCATTTGAGATAAAACTTAATGACGGTATCGAAGCATTTTACAATACTCACTGGGTAGAAGCACGGAGTATCTTCAGAAGCATGAAAGATCAATGGCCTGATGATCCGCGCCCTCACTTCTTTGAATCGATGATGCCGTTCTTGGAATACTTTTTTGTGGACCAAAGTAGTGAACTGGCAAACGAATTTCTGGAAAAATCTGAGATTGCAGTTGAGCTTAGTGAAAAACGATTGAGTGCCTCACCAAGTGATACAACAATGGTTTTAATGCTAAGCGGGCTGCATGGCTACAGAGGCCTTGTTGCTGCCGGGCAAAGTAATCACAGAGTGGCATTGAGCAGTGGACTTACAGGGTTTAATTACACCCGCAGGCTCCTCTCGATGGACTCCACCCGGCCCGATGCCCGCATAGGCAGAGGAATGTTTTATTATATGGTAGGCAGTATACCCAGCGGAATGAGATGGGCTTCAAATATGGTAGGTCTTCGTGCAAACGTTGATGACGGTTTTAATGAACTTAAAATGGCAGCTGAGAGTGACTCCTACATCAGTAATGATGCCTTAATGATGCTGATGTATCTTTATCATAAGGAGCAGAGGTTTGAGGAATCACTATTTTACGCGGAAAAATTAACCGGCCGATTACCCGATAACGTAATTTTTCTCTATAAGAAAGCAGAGATTCACAGAGAGATCGGCAATATTAACGAAGCGATAAACGTATATAGCTCAATCGAAAGGAAGAACAACCCAAGTTTGGCATCAATCACAAAAAAAAGCCAAGAAAATCGAATTGAGCTCGAAAAAAACCTTATTAGAGTAGTAAATGATTAAATAATTTATCACATTACTCATTAAGAAGTTATCGCATCGAAGCGCCTATGAGAACAACGTTACAAGCAAAAATTTTACGGAGCCTTTCTTTTCTCTTTGCAATATTTCTTGTTTGCTCAATGGCTGTGTTACACGCACAGGTTCTACTTCAAGATGATTCAGCCATTGATATTCGCTTTACTACAGGCCCATCAAATTTTACCCCAACAACATTACTGTACACTCTCCAGGATATCAGCCTGATCATTGGTGAAAGTCTAAATTTTCAGAGTACAGATTGGTCTGATATTGCAATCAGCCAAAGCAGTAAAGCCGGATACTACTTGCAACGAGAGGGGCAACATGTTGCTGCAGGTACACTGAATATTGAAGGCTTAGAGGCAGAGGGCCAGTCATTCTTTGGTTTATCATTGAAAAATGACAGCGACTACAATTTCACTGAGATTTTTGCTGCATTCGATATGGAATACAATAAGCAAGATTTCATTAATCATTATAATCTTGGTTTGAAGTATCGGGTAAATAATTCTGAATGGCAGCTTATTAACAGTGCAGGATTTTCCACAAACAATCTCGATGCCGGCGAGGATGCCTGGAATTCTCTCTCTATCCAATTAAATATTGATGATTTATTTCTGAGAAATGGTGATGAAATTGATCTTTTGTGGTTTTTTGAAGATGCGAATATAGTTGATGAAATTGTACCGCTGTTGATGAGCAGTATAGAGGTGGAGCCTAGAAAAAGCAGCGAGCGTACTATTGAACGGGGGTCCGTAATAATTACTGAAATTATGCCTGCTTTTTCTTTCGAGGGCCAGAGATTTGAATACATTGAACTTTACAACCCTGCGAATGAACCGTTAAACCTGCGAGGTATTGAAATCAGGAGTTCGTCCGGTTCGCATGTGATACAACGGGATGTAATTATTGAACCGTATGAAATCCTTGTTCTTTCGAATGTGGACATTTCTGACCTGCCAACTGTTAATAATATCTATATCTACAGAGATTCATTAATACCTTCGGGTGGCAGAATTGAGTTCGTATTTAATTCATCCGTTTTGGCAAGCACAACATACAATAATACCGAACCGGGAATAGCGCTATACCTGGACAGTGCTGTTAATGCATTTGACGGATATACAAGTATGCGAAACCTCCAGCCGTCTGATCAAATAATTTATGGAGAGATAATGGGCAGCCCGGGCCAGCTTTCCGGCACTATTGGCTTGTACAGAAATACTATTACAGAACCCGGTTGGCACCTGATAAGAGTTCCCGGATATATCAACTCCAGGCTCAGCAGAAATCAAAACGTTACACTCTTCGAAATGAATGGGGAGCGGATTCAGGCAGAGGATATTGTACCATTTCAACCGGTATTTTTGCACAAACCTGACAGAAGTGCGGTTACTATTTTTGCCGAAGAGGATGTACGTTACAGACAGGAATCAACTGCACCTTCTGAGAATTTTGTATTTCCGGAGCTAAATATTATTGCACCCACAAGGTGGGAGAGTATGTTCCTGAACTCTCCTATGAAAACTGTATGGGATGTTCGCAGAGGTGAATTCTTGTCGCAATTTTCTGATGAAATCGCAGATGATAAATGGATACCATTTTTTGTAAATACTTCAGAGTACCGTTCCTCCTCTAATGTATCAGCAAGAAATCATCTAATTTTCGACAGATACATTCCCATAAGCTTGAGTGAGGGAAGCAGAAATCAGAAAAGACAACTCGATACGGCTATACTTGGATTTATAGAACAGCCATCAACAGGCGAAGTTATTCGATACGATCTGCCTAAACTTTCTACCACACTGCCTTTGATGGAGCCAGATAATTCTAACAAACTTTTTTTAGGTTCTGAAAAAGCTGTGCATCGCACCAATTCATTCCTGCACCTGCCATATAATATCAATGAAAGTTACCGCGTAGGAATAGGTACAGATTTGGTGATGCAATCCGCCAATATGTTTCTGGAGTGGTCTATACCTGAAGCAGTACCTGATGAGTGGATCATTACCCTGGAAGACAGGCAAACGGGCACTCTTACAAATATGCGTGAAGAAAATTCGTACAGATTCAGAAGTACAGGCAGGGAGCAGCACATATTTGATGGAAGAGAAATAGTTCAAACTGAAGTATCTGTTTATCAGAGTGATGAAGGATATAGATTTAATATATTAATTGAGCCTTTTGAAACTATTACAGAAAAAGAAGAGGCACTTGATACACCGGGTAGCATTGAGCTAAGGCCTAACTACCCTAACCCGTTTAATCCATCTACAAATATTAGTTTTTATCTGCCCGAAGAACGGCCTGTCCGTCTTGGTATTTACAATATTGTAGGGCAGCAAGTAGCACTTCTAATGGATGATACCATTCAGCCGGGTGAACATTCTGTAGTGTGGAATGCTGCAAACAACCCGAGCGGTATATACATTGTTCAGCTTGAAACAGGCAACAGAACACTAACGAGAAAAATTACTTTAATAAAGTAACATATCATCTACACGGTCAAATCATAACTTAACCAACTATTCAAATAACCACGTAATGCAGTTTAAGACAGTTTTGGATACCGATGTGCCGGAAATTGGCCTTGGGACATACAGATTGTACGGCAAAGAGTGTAAACAGATAATTACAAAGGCTTTAGAAATTGGCTATCGCCATATTGATACTGCTCAAATTTACAAAAATGAGAAAGAGGTGGGAGATGCTCTTCACGCTTCCGGTATAGAGCGGGAAGAAATATTTCTAACTACAAAAATCTGGCATACCAACCTCGATCACGATGATGTTCTGAATTCAGTAGAAGAGAGTCTCAGAGAATTAAGGGTGCCTTACGTTGACTTATTGTTGATTCATTGGCCAAATGAGCAGTACTCGCTTCTTCAAACGTTTGAGGCGATGCTTACTCTTCGCGATCAGGGAAAGGCACTAAACATAGGGGTAAGTAACTTTCCACTTTCATTAACTCAAACAGTGGTTGAGGATTTGCGCATACCTATCTTTACAAATCAGGTAGAGTTTCATCCGTTTTTGGAGCAGTTTAATCTTCTAGATTACAGCTATGAAAATGATTTTTTGGTAACAGCATATAGCCCGCTTGCGCAAGGAAAAGTCAGTGAAAACAAAACGCTCATTCAAATCGCCGCTGAATATGGCAAGTCTCCCGCGCAAATTGCACTTCGATGGCTGATTGAGCAGGAAAATGTTGTTGCCATTCCAAAAGCATCCTCCGTAGAGCACCTGACTGAAAATCTGGATATCTACGATTTTGAACTATCTGATGAGCACTTTGAGCAGATCGACGCTCTGGATAAATCGATGCGGATTGTAAACCCTACCTTTGCCCCGGACTGGGATTAAACAGCAGGAACGATCTATTCTGTTTGCGTATTGACTAGCATAGAAGGTAAACAAACCATATTGTTTACAGAGCTTATTTAAACAAATAACTTTATTCTATGTTAAATACATCGGACTACTTTATCCTCTCTGCGGCAATCATCTCCATGATTTTATCAATTGTACTTTGGTTTACAATTGACCAAAATGCCGGGTTATTCGTGGGAATCTGGGTTCCCTCTATTCTTGGTTTCGGTGCCTATTTTAAAATCCTTAAATACGGTGGCAAACCATGAATGTCCCATTTATTTTTACATCCGGCATAATTGTAGTAATCCTTTTTGTAATTGGTTTGATCTTTACATTCAAAGAGTTCAAAACAATGCAAAAAAATCCCGAGAAATACAGAAGAGATCGTTCAGATGAACCCAAAGTGGTAAAGTAAGGAAAGCAGGTATTCTTAGCTTTCGCGAATAAACATTCAACTTACTTACTTCCATAGGGAGCGGGCTATTGCAAGTACTTTGCCATCCTTACTGTTTGTTATAGAGTGATGTATGATTTGTTCATCGCCACTGATTTCAATCGAGTAATTCAGGTAAATATTGTCGTTTTTGGCAGCTTCTGCGATGTACTGAATCTGAAAATTGTAACATATTTTATTTGATATACTCTCATCATCGATATATCCGGTAAGCCACTTTATATATGCTACATTATTTGGATGATTGTTCATATCTAAATCGTAGCTGCTAACCTTAGTTATAAATACCTGTTTACTATCCGCAGGCGGGTTGAGGTTGCCAACAGGTTTTAAAACATGAGAGTCTACCTGCTGCCCAAAGTCTGAAATACTCTCTGGAAGTTTTACAGCTCTTCGTTTTTTGATGTCCAACACTATCCATTGACTTACTCCGAGTGCAAGTGTGTTTTTATTTTCATCTACTAATTTATAATCTCTGAAAGCTTTAAAGCCATCACCAACAGAAGGCCAGGTTTGTACAGTAACTTTTTCCCAACGTTTGGGATATCCGATTACTTCTACAGTCATTTTGTAGAGTACCCATGTAAGCCCCTTTTTGTGCAACTCTTTAATATCGAATTGCAACTCATGTGCATGCAAGCCTGCTGCTTCCTGAAAATAATCACACAGTACTGGCATAGTTATAGAGGAATTTTCACCAACCTCATAGGAACGAACTATAAAAGGTTTATAAAATTTATAATTGATATTATCCATGAAAAAAGGTCTATATATTATTCATAAAAATTCTTAAATAGATTGATAAATCAATTTAATATAAAATGTAAAAAAGGTTTTTTTAGGAAAAAGAATTTAAAAAATTGGAATTATAAAAAAGTGAATGTTACGTACAATATTTCAAATTGTGGATAACTTTTTAATTATGTGGATAACCTAAAATGTTGGCCTCTAGTGCTTACATTAAGCTTTTTTATCCACAATGCAGATTTAAGACGAAAGTATTGAGATTAAATACAGGCCTCAAACAGTAAAAGAAATTCTCTCCAAAAATACAGGATTAATTTACTGTCAAAATTAAAATTTTAATTGTGGATAACTATGGCGATTTGTGGAAAAGTAATTGAATTTTTTCTTGCTGTCTCTCTCTTGCTCAAATATATTACGTGGCACGATAAGGGTATTCTATCACTAACATTTAACTCATCAACACACAAATAAAAGTCATCCACAACAGGAGATTAATTTATGCAATTTAGCCGTCTATATACGCAGAAGAATTGGAAAACGCCGTACGATAACATCACCTTTGAGAAACGCAGGTCTGAGATTAAGAATCCAGACGGATCAAGAATCTTTGAGATGGAAAATGTAGTTGTTCCATCTACCTGGTCTCAGGTAGCAACAGACATAATAGCACAGAAATATTTCAGAAAAGCCGGCGTACCTGCTAAGCTCAAAAAAGTTGCAGAGAAAGGCGTTCCTGTTTGGTTGCAACGCTCAGTAGCCGACGAAAAAGAATTGAAAAAGCTTCCGGAGAACGAAAGATATTCACACGAGATTGACAGCCGCCAGGTATTTCACCGACTTGCCGGCTGCTGGACATATTGGGGCTGGAAACACGACTATTTCAATTCTGAAGACGATGCGAAAGCTTTTTATTCTGAGCTCTGCAATATGCTTGCCAATCAAATGGCAGCCCCGAATAGCCCGCAGTGGTTTAATACGGGCCTTCACTGGGCATACGGCATCAATGGGCCAGCACAGGGGCATTATTACGTGGATGCTAAAACCGGCAAGCTTACTAAATCGAAAGATGCTTACACCCATCCGCAGCCTCACGCATGTTTTATTCAGAGCATAGATGATGATTTAGTTAATGAAGGCGGTATTATGGATTTGTGGGTGCGTGAAGCACGTCTTTTTAAGTACGGTTCCGGAACCGGTTCCAACTTTTCTGAACTCCGTGGTTCGGGAGAGTCGCTCAGTGGCGGTGGTAGGTCGTCCGGTTTAATGAGTTTCCTTAAAATAGGAGACAGGGCTGCGGGAGCAATTAAGTCGGGTGGTACAACGAGAAGAGCTGCAAAAATGGTGACACTTGACCTTGATCACCCCGATATCGAGGAGTATATAAACTGGAAAGTGCGGGAAGAGCAGAAAGTAGCAGCAATTGTTGCGGGATCAAAAATTGCACATAAGCATCTTAAAAAGATCATTCAACTTTGCCAGAAGCCTGTAGAGATTGATGGAAAATCTTACAATGGCGCTGTGAGCCGCGATCCCATCAAAAACAAAGAGCTCGGAAAAACTATCAGAGAAGCCAAACGCGATCAGGTACCGCTAAACTACATAGAGCGAGTTATTCAGCTTGCATCACAAGGCTTTACAGATATTGAGTTTGATACATACGATACCGATTGGAATTCAGAAGCATACATGACTGTAAGTGGCCAGAACTCCAATAACTCCGTTCGGATACCGAATAGCTTTATGAAAGCTGTGATGGACGATGGTAACTGGAACCTGATAGGCCGAATTGAGAAAAGAAATGCACGCATCGAAGGCAGAGAACCGAAGCCGATGCAGACACTGAAGGCACGGGATTTATGGGATCAGATTAGTTATGCAGCTTGGTCATGCGCCGATCCGGGAACGCAATATCATGATACTATTAATGAGTGGCATACATGCCCGGAAGATGGAGAAATCAAAGCCAGTAATCCCTGTTCGGAATATATGTTCTTGGATAACACTGCCTGTAATCTTGCTTCACTAAACCTGATGAAGTTTTTCAAAGATGAAACTTGCAGTGAATTTGATGTAGCTTCCATTAGGCACGCCTCCAGAATATGGACAACTGTTCTTGAAATCTCTGTTTTGATGGCGCAATTTCCTTCAAAAGAGATTGCAGAATTATCCTACATCTTCCGTACGCTTGGCTTGGGTTATGCAAATATTGGTGCCGCTTTAATGGTTCTTGGTGTACCATACGACAGCGATGAAGGGTGTGCCATAGCCGGTGCGTTAACTGCCATTATGCACATGAAAGCATACTCTACAAGTGCAGAGCTTGCAAATGAACTCGGAACATTTGAAGGGTATGATCGAAATAAAGAGCACATGCTCAAAGTGATGCGAAATCACAAAAGAGCAGCATATAGTGTGCCGGAAAATGAATACGAGGGACTTACCATAGCCCCAATGGGAATCAGTGAAGACTTCTGTCCGGAGTATTTGCTGAAAGCAGCCAGGGAAGACTCTGATGCTGCAGTTACGTTGGGTGAAAAATACGGTTACAGAAACGCTCAGGTTACTGTAATTGCACCAACGGGAACAATTGGCCTGGTGATGGATTGCGATACCACCGGTATAGAGCCGGACTTTGCACTTGTTAAGTTCAAGAAACTTGCCGGTGGGGGATATTTCAAGATCATCAATCAAAGCGTGCCCTTAGCGCTCAAGAATCTTGGTTATACTGAAAGCGAAATTAATGCAATCATCCGGTATGCCAAAGGGGCCGCAAGCCTGGATGGCTGTCCTCATATCAATAAGGAAGTTCTTGCAGAAAAAGGATTTACCAAAGAGAAACTTGATGCGATAGAATCTGCTCTGCCCGGAAGTTTTGATATAAAATTTGCATTCAATCACTGGACTCTTGGTGAAGAATTCTGCAAAGATACTCTTGGAATAACTGAACAGCAGCTTTCTGATCATAATTTTGATATGCTTCGGTTTCTTGGCTTCACGCGTGAGCAGATTCAGGAAGCCAATGATTATGTGTGCGGAACGATGACTGTTGAAGGTGCTCCATTTCTGAAGGAGGAGCATCTGCCCGTGTTTGATTGTGCCAACAAATGTGGCAGAATTGGTACACGGTACATCTCAGCAGAAGGCCACATCAATATGATGGCAGCAGCACAACCATTTATTTCAGGTGCAATATCCAAGACGATTAATCTTCCGAACGAAGCAACTGTAGAAGATTTTAAAGATGCCTACATGCTATCATGGCAAAAGATGCTTAAAGCCAACGCGCTTTATAGGGATGGATCCAAATTAAGCCAGCCACTGAACTCCATGAGCGATGTGCTTGAAGAGCTGGAAGATGAGGATGAAGAGATGACGATTGCGCAGGATCGTATTGTGCAAACTGCCGAGAAGATCATCCACAAATATGTTGCACGCCGCCAGAGGTTGCCATTCAGAAGAAGTGGCTACACGCAGAAGGTAAAAATTGGCGGCCAAAGCGTGTACCTGCGAACCGGTGAGTATGACAATGGCCAGCTTGGTGAGATCTTTATCGACATGCACAGGGAAGGGGCAGCTTTCAGAAGTTTGATGAACTGTTTTGCCATCTCAATTTCTCTTGGATTACAGCATGGTGTTCCGCTGGAAGAGTTTGTGGACGCGTTTGTATTCACAAAATTTGAGCCCAGTGGAATGGTAAGTGGCAGTCCGCACGTTAAGATGACCACTTCGGTGATAGATTATATTTTCAGAGAACTTGCTGTTACTTACTTGGGGCGCGATGACTTAGCTCATGTTGCACCCGAAGAAATTCTCTTGAGAAAATTAAAACCATCTGAAGAACAAGAATTAGCAGATGAGGTTGAAAAACAATCAAAAAAAAAGCAAATTATAAGCGTTAAAACAGAAGAGCCTTCAGTACAGGTTCAAGCTGTAGCAGCAAACGATACTGATACTGATTATGGCCGTGCAAAACAGCTTGGATACACCGGTGATTCGTGTCCTGAATGTGGAAGCATGACAATGATCAGAAACGGAACTTGCCTGAAATGTATGACCTGTGGGTCTACAACAGGTTGCTCTTGACATAAAGAAGCCGGCTTGTACCGGCTGTCTTAGGCTTGATATGTCAAAAACTAAACCAGATAGGCCGACTACCTATCGGGTTTCTTATTTTATTCACCTATCAAAAAAATCATGAGAATACTTTACATCTTTCCGCATCCTGATGACGAATCTTTTGGCCCGGCTCCGGCAATTGCTGCACAACTAAGACAGGGATTTGAAGTGCATCTTTTAACTCTAACCAAAGGTGAAGCAACCAAACAGCGATTTAAATTAGGGCTTAACAAAGAGCAAATGGGAGAGGTTAGGTTCAAAGAGATGAAGTGCGTGGAAAAAACCCTTGGATTAACCGGCATAAAGGTGACAGATCTGCCCGATGGTGAGCTAAAGAATATCAACCCAATTGATATTGAAAAAGTGGTTGCCAACCACATCTATGAAATCAAACCTGCTATACTAATTACCTATGCAGTTCATGGAATTAGTGGATTTCATGATCACCTCGTAACTCATGCAGTGGTTAAACGAGTGTTTTGTGAATTAAAAGATAGAAAAGACGCGGAGTTTTTAAAGAGACTGGCTCTTTATACAAGATCAGGTGAAGTTGACAACAGTGGGAAGTTCAGGCTGGAAGCCTCTACCGATGCAGAGATAAAATATACTGAACACTGTAGCGAAGCAGATATGGAAAAATTTCAGCGATCGCTGGATTGTTATGAAACGTACAAAGAGATTATTGAGAAAAGCAGGGTGCGAGAGATTGTTACGAGTGAAGTACCTTTTGAAATTTTCGGTGAAGACATTGAATCACCTTTAACAAATATTGCTGATCAGCTTAAAAGTTGGTGATACTTTTCGACTCATACCAGATTTGATCTGAGATAGAAAAATCAGGAAAAATATTACCAATCTCTTTTACCTCGCATTCATTATCACTCCAGAAATTGTTTTGCTGAACACCATTTTCCCAATTAGCACGGTTATTTTGAATCGTGTGATAGCGGCATTCCCTTGCCTCTGTAATATTTGCAGAATAAAACGCGACGTTACTCACCTCAGAGTTCGAACTGTACATAATATTGTCATTTATTCGGATATTTCTGCCACCGGCAATTCCAATACCTACCTGGCCGGGCCTTACACCCACATTTCCCTCTGCAATGATGTATCTTCCGCCTCCATCACCTAAAATAATAAACGCTCCTGAATCTGATGTACCATGGCCCCGGGCTCTGTTATAACTGATTTGCGCAGGGTCAAGCGGTAACCCATAAACCATGTGGACGGAAATCCAGTCTTCAACATCTGAGGCTCCGGCACGAAGATCATCTCCATTTCTTTCCATTGAATTGTACCGAACCCGGATGCCCTCTCCCCGTATCTGATCAAGCTGTACAAAATTTCGGCCAATATTAAGAGCTGTATTTTTTTCAATTACGATTGGCCCCCTCGATTCGGTGGGTAATATTCCTGCAGTTACCCGTTCAAAATGACTGTTTGTAACTGTTAATCCGCGAACGTTCGCTACACGTATGGCTCCATTTTGATTTCCATCACCAGACCCTGAATCACGAATATGCACATTATTGATTATGATATTTCTGCCTGAACGAAAGTTGATGACATTATTCACATAATTTCTGAATTTGATATTCTCAATGGTTATGTACCTTGCAACTCCTCTAAATGCTTCACTTGTTTCATCATAACCATCCATTATTGCACCATCCTGGCCAATCCAGCTGTTTCCTACTTTTGGATCTCTTACTGACTGCAGGTAGTGCCCACCTGAAGCTACAATGAACGTAGTGAATGGAGGATTTTGATCGTTAGCTTCTTGAAAATTGTCGCCTACATTTAATACCACGATATTTTCATTTATGGAGTTACTGCACGCAACTATTGCAAATAGGAAAACGATAATTACAATTCTGATAGCCATATACCCAAAAAGCGAAGAAACTCTGTATGTAGACGTTGATCGGAATGAAATAACTAAAAAAAAAGTAATCTTGCAATAAGGGATTCTACTATAAAGAAATTTTAATAATTATCGTCAGGTTAATCGCTATACATTTTGTGTACAATTAACATATGTGGCAAAGTGAGTACACTTATTAAAATAAACATGAGCGTAAAAAACATATCCTGAACTCCAAAAGCATTCTGTAGGTAAACAAGAATTAAAAGGCCAAATATAGAAATCAGCGTGAAAGGGAGGGAGAGTTTATAAAATTTGAATAAGCTGAGCGATTTATTTTTTGCCTTAAAATATTCCCTCATCTCATTGATGTGGCCAGCTGAGTGCCAAATTGCAAAATAGAGTGCAAAGCCTATTAACGGCCCTGCAAAATAAAAAAGAGCCAAGAGAGTAATTGTATCAGCAATGTAAAGGCGGCTGTTTGAAAACACACCTTTAGTGATCCCTAAAACTGTAATGGCAAGGTAAATGGATAATCCTGAGTAGATTACCAAAGATGGATCAGAAATCAGAGGTGTTAGCGATCCTACTGAAATATTCATGGCTTGTTCAAGGATAGGGTAAGTTACAGAGATATCAGAAAAAATGATCAGCAAGATGATATATAAGCCACGAATTAAATGCCAAAACCAAGAAAATGAAGTATTTTCTGATAAGTACTCCTCCATATCGGCCTGGCCAAAATGATAGATTGAGATGACGAGAAAAATAAACATTCCCGCAATCGGGTAAAAAATCCATACAGCACCAAGAATAAACATTAACAGTAGATAGCTCCCATAAAACAGGAGCTGATCTTTGAACTTCAACTCAATATTGAATATCTCGGCTGCCATAATATGGTCTATGGCTCCATGTGGTATACCAATTAGAAAAACACTGACAATAACAACCCAAGGTGCAATTACACTATTTAATTCAGGAGATAATAGAGAGAGCAAAATGAATAAAAAACTTACCGGATAAGCCACCGCAAGAAAATGTTTGGATGCTCTAAACATATCAGGCTCCGGTAAAGATTCGGTGCTTCATTTTATAAATGGATTTGAAAAATGGGGTATATGGAAGAGTGGAAAAAATGGATAGCTCCTGGAAAATATTTGTCTTTTCTTCAAGAAAGCGAAGTATAGAGTCGAACCTGTTTTTTTTGAAAAGATTATGGAAAATTTTTAATGAAATGGCATGATCTGTGTTAAGTATGTTCAGAAGCATCATATCATAAACCCTGAACCTGTACGATGACGATTTAGTAACAGATGGCTTTTTATTTTGCTCTAATGCAGATACAATTTCTCTTGACTGATTATGGATTCGAATGAACGTGTAACCGGTTGTTGGTTTGGTTAAGCCGCCCACCGTGCCAACATTCATTATATTATCGCAATACCATGTATCAAACTTTCGATCTTCCATAGGGATAGCACCTTTCTCTTTTCTTACCACATTATAATCACCTTGGTTTAGTTGGTACCTGCTTTTTAAATAATCCTCAATTTCTGCCTCGTACTCATTTTCATTAAGCAGTTCGTCAGAAAAGATAGTGTACTCTACCAAAGCTGTATTGTTTGCGGTTGGCAAGACATACATAAATGTAACCCCATTCTTTTGGGGTACATTAAAGTCCATAAAAACTGCTTTATTAGGGTTAAACACAGCCCCATTTGTTTCAATTTCCCAGCCTATGAAGTGCTGAATAAGAGAAACATCTACTTTAGAATTTTTAAATCCCGGTGATGGCTTTACACTCTGAAAAACAATTGGCGCTTCGAAGGTGCCAGCCTCAGTTTCAACAACTCCGAAATTATTGCTGCTGTTGAAAGAGTTAATTGAAGTTTCAAGAAAGGTAATATTGGGTAACTCTTTTGCTTTTTTAATGATGACTGAAGCATAATCCCCATTTCGAATGCAATTATAATGATATTCAGAGAGTACTTCAGAAAACATATTTCCATTAGCACCAACTTCCAGTTCATTCCAGCTGTGATGAATAAAATCGCTCAGATCAAGATTTTCACTCTCCCAGTAACACCATGTTTTATCATTCAGAGGATTGATGGATTTATCCAATATAAGAATGCGTTTGTTCCTCAATATTGAGGATTGAAGAATGTACCAGATAAGTGTAAGGCCCGCTGCACCCGCTCCAGCTATAATTATATCGAACCTTGAGTTGCGCTCCATTTCGGGGTGATAAAAAATTTAAAAAAAACTCCATCACATTATGTGATGGAGTTTGCACCTAAAGAACAGTCTCAAAACTAAGAGACGCGTGATTTTGATTATTCACACACAAGAAAACTGTAAATCTTTGGGTGCCGTTCACTAACAAAATACAATTTTTGTTTTAACAGCTGTTGTTTTGGTTTTGTTGTTATCGGGGAAAACCTTAAAATACTATTGTTGCATACAGCAACAATACATTTATAGATAATTGACATTAAGTTAAATCATTTATTTTCAAATATATACAGAACTATAGTTCAATTGAATTAAAACATACAGAAATATGAAAATAATAGCAGCAGCCATAATTAGTGCTTTATTCATGATAACGTACACAAACGCACAGCCTCAGGAAATTACTGTTGTGTCGCCGGAATTTCATGAAGATGGCAACGTAACATTCAGCATACTTGCACCTTATGCCCAGGAGATGAAACTTCATGGCAGCTGGATGCCGGATTGGAATGAGAGAATAGAACTTGTAAAAGGTGAAAATGGTGTATGGTCGGTAACTGTTGAAAATTTAAAGCCTGATTATTATACATACAGTTATTTCTCGAATAGCCTTCGAATGATTGACCCTCATAATGCTTTGGTGATAAGAGATGGGCGAAATCACTTTAGTGGTTTTCTTCTTTCAGGCGAGGAGAGCAGATATTATGAAGTGAACGAATCACATAGTGGCACTCTGCAGGAGATCTGGTACTCATCTCCATTTCTTGATTTAGAACGGAGAATGGTTGTTTACACGCCTCATGGATATGAAACTTCAGGTAAAAAGTACCCCGTTTTGTATCTGCTGCATGGTGGTGGTGGTGATGAAAAAGCGTGGAGTGAACTTGGCCTTGCAAACCGCATTCTTGATAATTTAATTGCCGGTGGTGAAGCTGAGCCGATGATTGTTGTTATGACGAACGGCAACCCAAATCAAACATCATCATGGTTTAATACACCCGGATACAGCAGTGAAGCCGATCCCGGGTTCCTCAATACAATGGGTAACGAACAGTTTGAGAGAAGTTTAGTTGATGATGTTATTCCATTTATTGAACGTAATTTTCGCGTAATTCCCGAACGAGAATACAGAGCTGTAGCCGGTCTGTCGATGGGTGGCTGGCAAACACAGCGCCTTGCGTATCATCATCCTGAAGTGTTTAACTATTACGGTGTGATGAGCATGGGTGTTATCAGGACGGGAGCTTTTGGCTATGAGGTTGATGAGCTTATCGAACACACCAGAATAAAAATGGATCAGCTTAATGAACTGGGATTTGAGCTGTACTGGATTGCCTGTGGAATCGACGATTTTCTATACGATAGTGTTGAGCATATGGTAGAACTACTCGAAGCGAACGACTTTAACTTTATATACAGGGAGAGCAGCGGAGGGCATACATGGGACAGATGGAGATTGTATTTATCTGAGTTTGCACCGATGCTTTTTAAATAAACTTATCGTGGCACAGGATGCAGAGTTTATAGTTCGGAGTAGGTTCTTTTCCCCTTAAGAAAATATTCCGATACTATCAGGCGATTAAAGATCAGTGACTTGTATGAATCTGATGACTTTCCTTTCTCTGCATCCTTCCTTTTTTCAAGGGTACTGCTCACCATTCCATAAAAAGCGAAATGAGAGCGGATGATAGCAAAGGTTTCTGAAAATTTCCCCTGCAGGAATAAACGTGCCCCCGAAATACCATCAAGACAAAGACGAAAAAAAATTTTTATCAACACAAATCTATCCAGATTTTTCAAAAGCATGACCAGGCTGTTCCTGTAGTTATAAAAAACCTTTCGGGGCGAATTTGCCGGTAACGATCCGCCGCCGAGATGAAAAACCTCACTTTTTGGTACAGCAGCTACAATTTTCCCTTTTTTGAGACAGCGCCAGCAGAGATCAATCTCTTCCATGTGGAACTCAAAATCTTCATCAAATCCGCCGGCTTCAAGAAATAGTTCTTTTCGGATTGCAAAGGCTGCACCTGAGGCCCAGAAAATGGGGATTTGGTCATCATACTGTCCGTTATCTTTTTCTAAAGTGTCAAACATACGTCCTCGGCAAAACGGGTAGCCCAGCCAGTCAATGAAACCACCTGAAGCTCCTGCATATTCAAAGTAATTGGGGGCTTCTTCTGACAAAATTTTTGGTTGTGCTATGGAGAGGTTTTCATCCTGAAAAGCCACATTGAGTTCAGTAAGCCAGTTTGGAGACGTCCGTACATCATTATTTAGAAATAGTAGAATATCGCCGGCAGCATATTTCACCGCTCTGTTATTTCCACCGGCATAGCCATGATTCTGATTGAATGTTACAATCTTTATTTCAGGATAGTTGGCTTTTACCCATGTAGCAGAATCATCGGCAGAAGCATTATCTGCTATGATGATTTCCATGTTGGGATAATCTGTCTCTGCAACAGATGGTAAAAACCGTTTGAGATGATGAAGGGCATTCCAAGTCACTATAATTACGCTGAATGAAATGTGGTGCATGAATTCGTTCAAAGAGTTCTAAAAAGTTTTGCAAGCTTATTCAGTATTCGTACTATACAAAAAGAATTACGTATTGAGGTATGATCAAAATAGGACTTATATCAGATACTCATAACTATCTGGACCCGCAAATTAACGAATATTTCGCTGACAGAGACGAAATTTGGCACGCCGGTGATTTTGGAGCCATTAAAATTGCACAAGAACTTGAGAAAATTGCACCTGTAGTTGGCGTATATGGAAACATAGACGGCCAAGATATACGCAATCAGTACCCGCTGCATCAGCGATTTGAAAAAGAGGGAATTGATGTGTGGATGACTCATATCGGGGGAATTCCGGGCAGATATTGTATTCCAATCAAAGACATCATTGAAGATGATCCGCCCGATCTTTTTATCTGCGGCCACTCACATATCCTGAAAATTGCAAGGGATCAATCACTCAATAAAATGCTTTATATAAATCCCGGTGCAGCCGGTAAGCAAGGTTTTCAGGTTTACAGAACTATCGTTCGCTTTGCCATTCATGAGAAAACCATCAAAGATGTGGAAGTGATAAACCTTGGAAAACTGGGTAAAGAGATTTGATCTTCATTCGCTAATTAGTATCATCTGCAAAAATGCAGCAGATAACTTGTTCAACTCTCCCATGATTGCAGTCGGTCGTTTAAGTCACTTTGCTTTTGGTTTTCTTTTTGTATGTTCGCTTTTCATCTCAAATTGTACAAGAAAGGCCCCTCTCTTTGAAAGGCTTTCAGCTGAACGAACCGGAATTACGTTTATTAATACTGTTCAAGAGACTGAAACAAACAACGTACTAACCAATGAATATATCTACAATGGTGCCGGAGTTGGAGTGGCTGATTTTAACGGTAACGGGCTGCCTGATCTATTTTTTGCAGGGAATGAAGTTGAAAACCGATTATATCTGAACAGAGGGGATTTTCGGTTTGAAGACGTTTCTGATTTTTCCGGTATTTCGGGAAGTCTTGAAAAGTGGTATAGCGGTGTAACCATAGTTGATATAAATAATAACGGCTTACCGGATATCTATTTAAGTGTAACCGGTAAACAGAACCCAGAACTCAGGCGAAATGAACTCTATATTAACAAAGGGCTGAATGAAGATGGAATTCCCGTTTTTGAAGAGATGGCTGCCGAATTTGGACTGGATGATCCATCATATACAACGAATGCGGTTTTTTTTGATTCGAATAATAATGGGCTTTTGGATGTATACCTTCTTGTAGCATATAGCGGATCAGAAATTTCTTACACCAATATTCTGGCTCAAAGAGAATCCGATCGATTAGCCAACACAGACAAACTCTTAAGAGCTGAATGGAGCCGGGAACTTGGCCATCTTGTATATCGGGATGTTAGCCAAGAGGCTGGTATTACAAAAGATGGCCATGGCCTTGGGGTGCAAATTGTAGATATCAATCAAAACGGATACAAAGATATTTATGTAGCTAATGATTATATCTCTGAAGACCTTTTCTGGATCAATCAGGGAGACGGCACATTCATCAACATGGCGAACGATCTGTTTAAGCATACAAGCTATTCGGCAATGGGAACAGATATCGCGGATCTCACAAATAACGGATTGCCTGACATTTTTACCCTTGATATGCTGCCTGAAACAAACATCAGGCGTAAGATGATGGCCAATCCAAATAATTATCGAAATTATATAAATGATGCTTTTGCAGGTTTTCATCCTCAATACACAAGAAATACACTACAGTTAAATCGCGGGAGTGTCGAAAAAAGCGGCTTACCTGTTTTTAGTGAAGTAGCATTGCTGGCTAACGTAGCTGTAACCGATTGGAGCTGGGCAGCACTCCTTGCTGATTTTGATAACAGCGGTTTTCGAGATATCTATATAACCAATGGAATACCAAGAGATGTAACCGACAAAGACTTCTGGGATGAATATGGCCGTGTTCGAAATATCATGCCCATGCGGATTGCACTCCCAAAAATTCCGGAAGTGAAAATTCCCAATTACCTTTTCAAAAACAGTGGAAACATTACCTTTGAAGATGTTACAACAGAGTGGGGTTTTGATACCCCAACGTATTCAACCGGTGCTGTTTATGTTGATCTGAACAACAACGGTGCACTTGATCTGGTTGTAAACAATACCAATCAACCCGCTACGATCTATAGAAATCATATCATCGAAAAGGGCGATACTGAAGAAAATAACTGGCTTAAAATTGAGCTAAGTGGCTCAGATACAAACATAGATGCTCTTGGCGCCATAATAGATCTCTATTTTGGTGATGGATATCATCAGCGGCACGAGAATACGCCATATCGCGGTTATCTCTCTTCTGTTGATCCTACTCTTCACTTCGGGCTCGGAAGTTACGCAGTTGCTGATTCTGTAATAATCAGCTGGCCCAAAACAGATGAGCACAAAAGAACTGTTATCGCAGGTGCAGAAAGTAATAGAACCATCATTGCGGATATCAGGAATGCCCTTCCATATACTCCAAATCGTCAGGAAAATTTCGAACTCTTATTCCAAGATGTATCAGAAGAGCGTGGAATTAATTACAGACATGTTCCCAGATATTACAATGACTTTCATGAGCAGCCAACGCTTCCTTTTAAATTATCAGAAGTTGGGCCGGCTGTTGCGGTTGGCGACTTGAATGGAAATGGACTGGAAGATATCATCATAACTGCACACTCTGTTAAAAACTGGATCATTTACGTTCAGGAGTATGACGGCATGTTTGTGGAACAGCCATTTTTATTTGAGGGAGATCTGCCACATGTTGAGATCACTCCAACGGATGTATTACTGTTCGATGCCAATGGGAATGGAGTGAATGATGTCTACATTGTAACTGGCGGAGTTGAATATCCCAAAGATGATGAGCGTTACAGGGATCTATTTTTCGAAAATAATAGAGATGGAAGCTTTACCTACTTACCGGATGCTCTACCCGATATACGAATAAGTGGCTCGGTGGTAATTCATACAGATCTGAATAATAATGGCCTGCCTGATCTTTTTGTAGGAGGCAGATTACATCCCGGTAGATATCCAGAGTCAGTATCGAGTACCATTCTGATCAATAACTCCGACGAGAATCGTATCAGGTTTTTTGATGCTACCTCTGAAATTGCATCTGATCTTATCGGAATTGGTAACATAAACGATGCACATTTCTACGACGTAACCGGCAATGGAAATAAAGATCTGATTGTAGCGGGGGATTGGATGCCAATAACCATTCTGCAGAATACCAGTAATAAGCTTCAGCTTTTACGGCCAACAGGAATAGAAAAGCTTACCGGCTGGTGGAGTACATTGCATATTGCAGATATATCAGGCAATGGTTTGCCTGACATCATTGCTGGAAATTTAGGGTTGAATTCACTTTACAAGGCTTCTGAGAATGAGCCTGTATCTGCTTACTTCGGTGATTTAACAAATGATGGCTTTTTTGAGATGATACTAACAGTTTTTAAACCAGATTCTGACGGCAATCGCAAAGAGTTTCCGGCACATAGCAGGGAGGACTATGTTAGGATGATGCCTGGTATTATGGCGAATTTCCCAACTCATCAAGAGTTTGGAAGAGCTGCAATTAATGATCTTATTGATGTTCTACCCGCTGAACCCAGCCAAAAGCGCGTTACTCATCTTTCTTCAACTGTTTTTTTCAACATGGGAGATGGTATGTTTAAAGCAGAGGAATTACCGGTAGAAGTACAATTTTCAAAAATATTTGGAATTCAAGCTCAAGATTTTACCGGTAATGGTCATTATGATATTTTAATTACCGGCAATCTATCCGGTGCGGATTTAAAAGTGGGGAGCTATAATGCATTTAATGGGCTGTTGTTACAGGGTAAAAAAGATGGTACCTATTCTGAGCTGCCTATCTCAAAAACCGGTTTCTTTTTTCCAGAGAATGGTATAGACATTTTACCTTTTCGAGACTCATACTTTATAATTCCACAGTTTGATGGAGATCTGAGATTGATCGAGTTTCTGAGATATTGATACCCGAAAATTTCATTTATTACTTCCAGACTTGTAATAATATGTTAACAAAGATTTTAGTTTAGTGTCTGAAATTTTGTATTTGTAATGATTCATTAAATAGATCCAAAGTGCTTATTTGCGCCCATATTTGCCCTTTTTTACACAGAAAAGGGCAAATTTCAAGAAAAACTACTCTTACTTTACTTTAATCAGACCGTTTCGTCTGAGTCCAAAAATATTTTCATTTACTTTTTTTATAATTGGAAGGGCTTTTTTATAATTAATCAATCGGTTGTTTTAGAGATTAATAAACAATTATCGAATTGTTAACGTACTGTATTGCCCAGCTACAAAATTGACCCGCTCTCATGCTCTGTTTAGAATTTCATCATTTAATCAGTGTACTGATCTTGTCCTTTTTCTAACTTCTTTTACAGTACACTTTTCTTTGCAACCGAGTCATCTACCTTAACCAAAATCATAACCACAGGGATTCAGTATGGAAAACAATAAGATACAGAGGGTGTATCTTTTTGCTACTCCACTCAACTCAGAAGAGTTGTCTGGAAAGTTTGCAAAAATGAGCACCAAGCTATTCCGTATTTGTTTTTCGGCTATTCTGTTTTTAGGCCTTACCGTTGGCAGTGCATTTGCACAAAGTCATCAGGTAACCGGAACAGTAACCGATTCAAATACAGGTGAATCACTACCAGGTGTAAATATCATGGTAGTGGGATCAGACGCAGGTACAACAACAAACTTGGATGGGGAGTATACTCTCAATCTCCCAAGTCCTAACGAATCACTCCGATTCACTTACATTGGTTACCAGGCACTGGTAGTACCCGTTAACGGACGTGAAGTTATTGATGTACAATTAGAATCATCAATTATCAGTGGCGAGGAGCTACTTGTAGTTGGATATAGTGTACAGCAACGAAGAGACATGACCGGATCAATTGCAGTAGTAGATATGGGCGACTTTGAACGACTATCCGTTTCAGGTGACATGGTATCCAAGCAGTTACAGGGTGTGGCCTCCGGGGTCTCGGTTGTTTCTTCCGGTCAGCCGGGTGAAAGTCCTGATATCAGAATTCGTGGTATCAACACATTTGGTAATAATGCTCCGCTCGTTGTTATTGATGGTGTTCCCGGTAACATGAACAACCTCAATCCAAATGACATCGAAAACATCCAGGTGCTGAAAGATGCCTCGGCTGCTTCTATTTACGGTGCACGTGCTTCAAATGGTGTAATCGTTATTACAACAAAACAAGGAGGTGGCTCAGTAGAAGTTAACTACCGCGGTTCTTATGGTATAGACTGGCAGGGAAGAGAGAATCCATGGGATATTGCTACTCCTCAAGATCAGGCAAATTTGGTTTGGCGCGCGTTAGCTAATTCAGGTGCCCCTCAGCAGCATCCGCTTTATGGAAGTGGTGCAACACCTCGTTTACCCGATTTTATTGCCCCGGCAGGTGCAATGGAAGGCGATGTAAACTTTGATGATTACTTCATTATTCCCGAATACACTGACGCAGCTTTATTAGGTCAGTTTTTTCGAATTACACGTGCAAATCATGAAGGAACAGACTGGTTTAATGAAATTTTCAGAACAGCTAATACAGCACAGCACGATATTTCTGTTAGTGGCGGTAGTGAGATTGGAAATTTCCTATTCTCTGTTAACTATCTGAATCAGGAAGGTACTCTGATGAGAACGTTCCGAGAACGAGTTTCACTTCGGGCAAACTCTTCATTTAACTTAGGTGAGAATTTCAGAATCGGTGAAAACTTGCAATACACTGTAAGCGAGGCCCCACAAGTAGCTTCTCTTACTGAAGGTAGTGCAATTGGTATGTCTTTCCGTGCACAACCAATAGTTCCCGTTTACGATGTTATGGGTAACTTTGGTGGTCAATCAGGTGCAGGATTAGGTAATGCTGCTAACCCGGTTGCAATTATGGAGCGTACACGAAATAATGAGTCGCAAACAAGAAATCTTTTTGGTAATGTTTTTGCTGAATGGGATGCACTCGAAAATGTACGTGTGCGAACAAGTTTTGGTGGTGAGCTTTGGAACTGGAGTTCTCAGTCATTCAGTTTCCCAACCTATGAAGAGCAGGAAAATAGTCCAAATAACCAGCTTTTTACAAGCCAGGGTAACGGTTACAACTGGACTTGGACCAATACGGTTCAATTCAGAGAAACATTCGACAGGCACAATGTTGAAGTTCTCGTAGGTACTGAAGCTTACCAAAATGCCGGTGAGCAAAGAAATGCGAACATTCAGGGTTTCTTTTCTTTTGATCCAAATTTCGTGAGTCTTAGCACAGGTTCAGGAACTCCTGTTGTTTCAAGCTGGAAATGGGAAGATACACTCCTGTCATATTTTGGACGACTGGATTACATCTTTGATGACCGATACATTCTTGGTGTAACACTCCGGCGTGATGGTTCATCCCGATTCCTCAACAACCAGTGGGGATGGTTCCCTGCTGCCAGTGCAGGATGGAGGATCAGTAATGAGAGCTTTATGGATGACGTAACATGGATTAGTGATCTCCGGATTATCGGTGGTTACGGTGTTATGGGTAATCAGATCAATGTTGATCCTGCAAACTCGTTTACTTTATTCACAGGTGACCCCAATAATTCCTTCTACTCAATCAATGGCAGCAACTCTGCAATTGCAGAAGGTTTCAGGCTCCAGAGAATTGGTAACCCAGATGCTCAGTGGGAGAAAAACGTAACGGCAAATATCGGTTTTGACGGTAGTTTCTTTGATGAGAAATTCCAGCTTTCAGTAGAATACTACTGGAAGGATGTTCAGGACCTTCTTTTTAATCCAACCCTGATTGGTGCATCCGGTGTGGCTACAGCTCCATTCGTAAACGTAGCAAACATGAAAAACCGGGGGTTAGACATGAGTTTTGCTCATTTCGGTCAGTTCTCTACAAACCTGCAGTATAATGTAAATCTTACATTTACATCGTATACTAATGAGATTGTAAGTATTGCAGACGGTATTGATTTCTTCGCTCAAGAAGCAAGAAGATGGCCAGGCAACCAGTTTATCAGAAACCAGGTTGGAAGCCCTGTTTCTTCATTCTTTGGTTACAGAGTAGAAGGGTTTTGGCAAAGCCAGGCAGAGATTGATGCCGCAAATGCGGGTGCTCCAAGCGGTACATATCAAACTGATGCAGGTGTTGGCCGTTTCCGTTATGCTGATATTACCGGCGATGGCCAGGTAACCCCGGATGACAGAACCATTCTTGGTGATCCAAATCCTGATTTTACATATGGAATCAGCATGGGCCTGAATTACAAAGCATTTGATGTAAGCATGTTCTGGTATGGCTCGCAAGGAAATGATATTTGGAACCAGGTTAAATATTGGACTGACTTCTATCCATCATTTATCGGTGCGAAAAGCAACACTGCCGTTTTTGATTCATGGACTCCGGATAATCCAAATCCTACAGCTCCAATTCAGGAGAACCAGAGTTCATTCAGTACAGATGGTGTTCCAAACTCATACTATGTAGAGGACGGCTCTTATCTGAGGCTTAGAAACCTTCAGGTTGGCTACACACTTCAGCCGGATGTTTTACAGCGAATTGGTATTCGAAATCTGCGTCTCTATGTACAGGGTAATAACCTGGTAACATTTACCGGCTATAGTGGGCCTGATCCAGAAATTGGATTCTTTACAGGAAGTGGCGCCGGTGGAGGTTCAACTAACTTTGGAATTGATGAAGGGCAGTATCCAACTCCAAAACAATTCATTTTTGGCATTAATCTTTCGATATGATAGATCTGAAAATGAATTTGCACCAAGAATGTTCTAAAAAAAATACAATATGAAATCAATAATTAATATCCGAAGCAGTTTAGGAGTTGTATTCGTGGCAGCAGCAATGCTGGTATTTTACGGATGCGACGGTTTCCTTGATGTTCCCGCAAAGGGATCATTAAGTGAAGAGGTATTAGCAAACGATCAGGGTGTTCAAACACTTTTGATTGGAGCTTATGCTGCTCTTGATGGGGCCGGCATTTCCGGAAACGCCTGGGAAGCAGCCGGGCATAACTGGATCTATGGCAGTGTAGTGGGTGGAGATGCTCATAAAGGCACAGAGCCGGGAGATCAAAGTGCAATCAATGCAATGATGGCTGGATTATTTCTCCCAACAGAGGGTTTCTTTAATAATTTCTGGAGAGTGAAATATGAAGGTATTTCACGAGCCAACGCAGTTATAAGAGTAGCAGCTAATGCAACTGATATGACTGAACAGGAAATTGCTCGAACGGTAGCTGAAGCACGATTTTTGCGTGGCCACTACTATTTCGAGCTAACCCGAATGTTCGACAGAGTGCCGTGGATTGATGAAACCATGTTAGATTTTGATCAGCCTAATGATCGTGTTCTTTGGCCGGAGATTGAAGCAGACTTCCAGTTTGCTTACAATAATCTGCCGGATGTTCAATCACAACGTGCACGTGTAAACCGATGGGCGGCAGCATCTTATCTTGCAAAAGTGTATATGTATCAGGATAAATTTGCTGAAGCAAAAGCACTTTACGATAACATTATTCCAAATGGTGTAACCTCTCAGGGAGTATCTTACGACCTGGCAGCAGGATACTGGGATAACTGGAACCCTGCTCTGGAAGACGGACTTCCTGAAGCCGTATTCTCTATTCAGCAGGTTGCTAATGATGGTTCCGGAACAATAAATAATGCCAATCAGGGAATGATGTTGAATTTCCCAAACTCAGCCGAGCACAGATGCTGTGGTTTTTACCAGCCAACTCAGGATTTGGTAAACTCATACCGCACAGATGGTGGCTTGCCAATCATTGATGGTTTCAACAATGAAATGGTGACCAGTGATCTTGGTGTACCTTCAAGTCAGCAATTCGAGAAATACGATGGTGAGCTTGATCCGCGCTTAGACTGGACAGTAGGCCGTCGAGGTGTTGCATACCATGACTGGGGACCATTCCCAGGCCAAAGATGGGTACGCGATCAAAACTATGGAGGTCCATACTACGCTAAGAAAAATGTGTACTGGAGATCTCAGGAGCAATTTGCTGATAACTCTTCATGGGCACCGGGAACAGCAATTAACATTCCTGTAATTCGCTTTGCAGATGTTCTTTTAATGGCTGCTGAAGCTGAGGTAGAAGTAGGATCACTTGAACAGGCACGCGCTTACGTAAACCGTGTTAGGGAAAGAGCAGCCCGTGAAGATACATGGGTAAGTAATGATCTGAATCGCGAATATGCAGCTGCTATCGTTAATAGTGAAGCAGAAATGCTCGCATTAAGTGTAACCACAAATCAGTGGGTAGTTCGTAATGATAATGGTAAAACGTACACTTACTTAGGTGGCGGTGCAGATAACATCAATAATTGGAATGAGTATCCTGAGCCAAATTATAATATCTCAGAATATACATCTCCATGGGTTAACGCCAACACTGCAAGAGATGCCGTACGTTTCGAACGAAAAATTGAACTTGCAATGGAAGGCCATCGTTTTTACGATCTGGTTCGATGGGGTATTGCACAGGAAGAACTCACAAGGTTCTATAACTACGAAGGGAATCTGTTTCCAGGCAATGGATTTTCCAATGCCCAGTTCAGAAGTGGAATTTTCCCGATTCCTCAGGCTCAGATAGATATTAGCCAGGGACAATTAACTCAAAATCCCGGCTTCTAGGCCGATACCAAGTTTGTTTTAAACCATTAATGGTTGAATAACAATTGTAAGGGACACAGCTTCAATGTTGTGTCCCTTTTTTTATTTATATATATCTCTATCGTGAAAAGTCATCGGATGAGTTTTATCGGGTGGGCAGCCAGATTAGTCGAATGGATGTTATTTAGTGAAGACTCATCCGATGACTACTGTCCCCCTTAATAAGCTTGCCTTTTTCCCCTTCCAG
>REDS01000016.1 GCA_007693395.1 Balneolaceae bacterium
TAAGATCGGCTTATAGCATGATGAGCCTCAATGTAGAGAATTATAGGAAAAAGTAGAATTTCATTCTAAAGCATTATGTCACTAACCCAAACACAGATCAGCCGGGCCCAAGCCTGGCTGAAACAGAACGTACCCAACAACACGTGCACCGGCTGCGGAGCCAACAGCTGGCTCATTGGCGATGTGTTTGCACCCACAGTGGTTTACCACGGAGCTAACATCGATGTGGGAGGCAACTGCCGGCCGATGCTCCAGGTGATCTGCGGGCAGTGTGCAAGGGTGGAGCTGTATGATGCGGTGAGGATGGAGGTGATTTGAGTTAGACTGGGCCGTGTTCTGCAGTTTGAGTGAGAGGAACTGGTAGTGTCAGCTTTCTTGGTTTTTATGACGGAGAACCTAAAAAAATATCTTTTTCTTTAAACCAAAAATATAATCGGCGTTGATATTTTATTTGAGCTTATCATACTCTCAAGATTACCATCCGGACTTTTAAAACCCACAACAATCTCATCCGCCAGCTCAATCATAAGTTGATTACGAATAGCCGCAGTATCTTTTGTAATTCTTTTAATGTCCTTTCCAAAAGGCGTTACAATCAATAACCGGCCTGTTTTTAAGAGTTCCTGAATTTCAGGTTCCCATTTAGTTTTAAGGCCACGGGGAAGGGCCATTATAATGGGTTGTTTACCTTTGGCAAGATAATGAAATACGTCTTTTTCTATTTTTGAATGAAATCCTGAAATTACGCAGTTATTATTTTCTCTCTGCTGAATTGCCCAGTCGTAACAGGTTAGTATAGCCTGAGCCGGAATTTTCCGGCTACAAAGAAAGGTTGTTTTTTTGAGACTCAACAACTCTTTATTTCCTATAGTATCTGCTATTTGAATGATTGATTTCATTTCCCCATAAATTCCAATTGATTAATTCTCCCCATCAATACTTTCATTCTGTCCATAAGCTCATCAAATGATAACGAATCACCGTGAATCATACTTTCCTGCATTACTTTGTAATCATCCTGCCATTGCTTTATGGATGCTTCAGGCGGAATGAGATGTATGGTGCCCGGCAGATGTTTTTTGTAATCGATCCCGCTTATTTTTGTTAAATGTTTTCGGTGATGAATGATATCCAGGTAAAGCTCTTCATCTTCAAGTGCTTCCTTTCCATGATTTGTATCCATCAGTGACTCTATATCATACAAATGACGGCTTAACCTTTCAGCCCTCATTTGATCCGAATTTTTCTGAAACTCTTCGTGGAGCAGAAATACCTTCTCCAAAAATGTGCGTTTTGGGAGTACACATAGGATTTTTGCCGGTATCAAATCAAGCTCTAACTGTGCGAAAACAGAACCGATCAATGGAGTCAGTTCTCTCTCCTCGTATGGCTCAAACAGTGATCGTGCATTGACTTCAACCAATACTCTTGGCGGAAGGTATTTTAACGGATCTGTAACCGAAGAAAACCTGATTTCAATCGTTGATGGGTCTTCATCAGAGTTTTCTGATTTCCATATTTCCACTTCAACATCAGCCCCTATCTTCTGAAGATTGTCTATTAGTAATGGTGTGAACTCCTCCTGAACGAATTCCCGAATGGCTTTTCTGAGTTTTGTTCTTCGGCTGCTACCAAGGTTTCCATCAAACCCAAACGCTTTTCGATCTACAGCCAAATCCACATCTTCCGAAAACCGCTGTATCAGGTTCCAGCCTTTACTCAGGGATGTGCCACCTTTAAATACGAAGCTTTCAGCCTGTTCAAGCTCGAAAACGGATTGCAAAACCAGCGTTACCCAAAAATCCTTTTCAACGGCTATAGGCGGCAGATTTTCACTTGCGGCCACCTGTTCATATACCAGCTTTTTTCTCTCATCATCTATGTTAAGCCAATCAACCATTATTTCATACTTTGTTCCATGATCTTCTGAATCCATACCGGAGCAAGCTTGATATCATGCTTGAGGTGTTCAGGGTTTTCTTTTTCAAGAAGCTCATTGATTTTTTCTTTTTGCTGTTCCGTCACATTCCCATTGCCAATCTCTTTCAGTGTCTGGATAACCAGTGAGCTGATCTCTCCTTTTGCTTTCAAGTTTTTCGGAACCGTACGCTTGAATTTAATTTTACGATTCCCGACCTGAATGCTCCTTGGTGAACCATCGGTAATATACACAGCATTTAACGGCACCTGGGTTGAAAGCCCAAGTTTATTCAGTGCCAGTGTACCGGTAGGTACAATTTTAGCTCTGTCCCTTTTGGCAATGGCTTCGGCAATCTGATCTATCGTTGGCTGCAATACTCCAAGCTGCGGATCTTCTTTTGGATATAGATAGATGCCATGTGCCAGTCTCTTGATCTTTCCCACATCTTCAAGACGAACCAAGGCCTGCCTTACCGCTTCGTTTGAACCAAGTTTTGCAAAATCTTCCGGGAAAAATATTTTTCCACGGTTATAATTTTGGATCTTGTTAAGTATTTGTTCTTCTGTACTTTCCATTATTTTAATTTCTATTATCTGTCACAAATTTAGTAAATATTTGTGACAATGAGAACTACCAAAACCAAATTCAAACATCATGTCACTAACCCAAACATAAGTCAGCCGGGCCCAAGCCTGGCTGAAACAGAACGTACCCAACAACAACTGCACCGGCTGCGGAGCCAACAGCTGGCAAATTGGCGATGTTTTTGCCCCCACCGTGGTCTACCACGGGCAAACATCGACGTGGGTGGAGACTGCCGGCCGATGCTGCAGGTAATCTGCGGACAGTGCGCCCGGGTGGAGCTGTTTGATGCGGGGCGGATGGGGGTGGTTTGAGGGGTACAATCTGTTAATAACAATCAGGATAGATCATTTTGATGGAATGAACCGGGGTTTAATCTACTGTAGTTTAGTAAAGAGAGCTTATTTTGATCTTTAGACAGTAATTAACTAATCTCTCCATGTTTAAACAGAGCAGATGCAAATAACAAGTGGTTAGATGTCAATAAAAGATCCGGAGTACTATTTACCGGCAATCCATGCCACTCAATTTTTTGAGGAAAAACAGCATGGAGCCAATAAACCTCTGCTTATTCGGGGTATTGAAGAGCAAAGTGGTGAAAGAAGAGATGTTGTAGTAAAACTTAAAGGAGCTGAGCGCATGAGTTACCCTGCTGCAAACATGAAAGAAGTTTTGGCACTGTTTATTGCAATAGAACTGAGTATACCTTGTGT
>REDS01000015.1 GCA_007693395.1 Balneolaceae bacterium
AAAAACACAACTTAACCAAAAGAGGGAAATTCGAAAGAGTTTCCCTCTTCTTTTTTATCTTTTACCGGACACTACTGGTTTTTTTTAAACTTTAATTAAGAACTTTTCATAAAATTTATTAATCTATTGCCTTTCTAAGCATAAGTATATGATGTCTATATTTTTATAGTCTCATCATCACTCATCTGCTATTTAATCTATTGTAACATTTAAAACCAAAACTGAAAACCTATACATAAGCAAATAGAGCTACCATAAAACGGTTTACTACGTGTTTGCTGTTGCAATGTATTCAATTGGCCAAATGAGGCTTTTGCATAACATTTCTGCACAATTTAGTATCCAGAATAGCTTTTCTTGCTTCATTCGGGAAAAAAAGATCACGATATGAAACAAAGTCTACTAATTTATTTCTTATTTATTGCTTTCTCTGCTTTTTTCCTTTCTCAACAGACATTTGCGCAGGTTAATACAATTGATTTTAATGATCTATCCAATAATATTGACTTGGGTAGAGAATACTCTCGGGATGGATTTACATTTGCAATTAATATTCCTGATGGGCCTCCCGGAACACCTGTAATTGTTTCCCGTAACGACGGCAGTGGTTTTGAAGGAACAGCTTGTCTGTATGACAACAATCTCGCTGAAGGTGCACTAACTCAATGGACTATTACCAGGAATGATGGATCAGGCTTCCAATTCCGTGGTATTTTTTTACAGGAAGCCGGGGTTGGAGCCAGTACTTCGGGAACAATTCAGGGATTTAAAAACGGGAATCCTGTAGGCCCTGCGAAACCTATTCAATTCAATTCTTCTATTGCGGGTCTTAAAGATTTTGCAGGAGATCCTGATTTTTTTGATGTGGATGAAATTCAAATAAAAGCAGAAGACATAAATTTTTTCTTAGATCATTTTACATATGGACCACCTTTTTCGCCTGTTGAGGCAACTGTATCCTTTGAAGATGCAACCTATGTATTTGATGGAACAGAGAGAACAATCGAGATTACCGGCACCCTGCCTGATGGTGCTTCTGTCGCCTATCAAAACAATACCCGAACAAACGTGGGGACACAAGAAGCAACAGCTACCATTACAGGAGATAACTTTAACACACTGGTACTGACAGCAGACCTAACCATCACGCCTGCTGATGTTATTGGAATCACCTTTGAAGACGGCAACTTTGTCTTTGACGGTACGGAAAAATCCATCGGGATCACAGGTACCCTGCCTGCAGGAACATCTGTTTCCTATCAGAACAATACCCGAACAAACGTAGGAACGCAGCAGGCAACAGCTACCATCTCGGGGGATAATTTCAACGATTTGATTTTGACTGCTGAGCTAAGCATTACGCCTGCAACTGTCACGGAAATCAGCTTTGAAGATGCCAGCTTTGTCTTTGACGGAACTGAAAAATCCATTGAAATCACCGGTACACTGCCTGCAGGAACATCTGTTTCCTATCAGAACAATACCAGAACCAATGTGGGAACCCAGCAGGCAACGGCAAGGATAACCGGAGAAAACTTTGACGAGCTTTTACTGACAGCAGAATTGGAAATCACCCCTGCACCTGAACCTTCAGAGGTGATCTTACTCACTCCCACAGATGAGGAAATGGATGTAGAACTGATCCCGGAGCTGACATGGGGTGCAGCCGACGGAGCAGATACCTACGAGTTACAACTCTCTGAAAATTCTGACTTCAGTGATCCGGTAATTGATGAACAAGGGCTGAGCGAAACCGAATTCCAGATTACCTCTCCCCTGGATGTGTCGACTCTCTACTACTGGCAGGTGCGCGGAGTCAACTCTGGCGGGCCGGGTGAGTGGAGTGAGGCATTTACCTTTACTACGGTTCCCGAGGTACCGCAGGTAGTGATACTTGAAAGTCCTGATGATGGAGCTGTTAACCAGTCTCTCTCTGCGGAGCTTACCTGGCAACCTTCAGAAAGGGCGGAAACCTATACACTCACCCTGTCAGAAAATAAGGATTTAACCGATCCAGTAATTGAAGCAGTTAGTCTTGAGCAGACCAGCTTTACTCCGGATAAACCGCTCAACAGAGAATCTACGTACTACTGGGCGGTGATCGCAGTGAATCCCGGCGGGCAAAGCGAGGATAGTGAAGTATGGAGTTTCACCACGGTTCCCGAAGCCTCCGAAGTGGTCATTTTACTCACTCCCGCGAATGAGGCCATGGATGTGGTACTGACCCCACAGCTGACCTGGAACCCGGCCACAGGTGCGGATACCTACGAACTGCAGCTTAGTGAAAACGCAGACTTCACCGACCCGGTAATTGATGAAGGCGGCCTTGAAGAAACCGAATTCCGGATCACCGATGCCCTGGAAGTGTCGACGCTTTACTACTGGCAGGTGCGCGGGGTGAACCCCGGCGGCCCCGGCGAGTGGAGCGAGCCGTTTACCTTTACCACCCGTGTCCTGCCCGAGGCCGGCGACGGTCGTGTGCTGGTGAGCAACCAAAGCAGTGTATACATTTTTAGCGGTGCCGACTTTGGCCTGGCCGATGCGGCGTACTCCATTCGGATTGAATCGGTTTCCGGCGGCGGAACCCTGAGCGCTGAAGAAGATGATGAGCTAACCATAGCCCAAATCAACAGCGATGCGTTAACCTACGAACCGGCCCCCGGCCAGCACGGCTACGGGTTCGCCTTTTTTGAGTTTACCGTACTCGACGATGCCGGGCTGGAAAGTGAGCAGGCCTACACCATGAGTATCGACCTTGCCGCTTCCTCAGTAGAACTGACCGGCGGCAAAGGCTGGAGGTTTTTAACCAGTCCATCGATAGGCAATACCTTTGGAGATTTCCTGAGCCCAATAACCGTGCAGGGTGTGCCCGGCTCAGCCAATCCCGGCGCCCGCGATGCCAGCCTCTACATCCTCAACCAAGACGAGTACCGGTGGGAGCTTCCCGATGCCATGAGCGACGAGATTGATCCCGGAAAAGGCTTCATTGTCTTTGGCTTTGAGGACGACATGCCGGCCACGCTTACCTCCGGGCAAAACTGGCTGCCGCTGGACGGAGAGTATGGGTACGAAGGCCTGTTCTATGATCCGGATCAGGGCCCCGAGGGCAACAGCCACTTTCTGCTGGCCAACCCGCATCCGATCAGCCTGGACTTTTGCGAGTTCTTTGCGCAGGCTGTTGCTGAGAATATCC
>REDS01000098.1 GCA_007693395.1 Balneolaceae bacterium
CAATTATTTACTAAAAGGTTCTCAATTAGCTTGAAGCCATTTTTAAATTTGGGTACCTTAGATGCCGTCAAATCAAACGATCAGAATGGAAATTTATACATTTGTACTTCTTGCAGTTTTAGCCATCGGCTCGGCCCTTGGTATGATTCTCAGCAAGAACACCGTAAATAGTGCTCTGTTACTTGTTCTAAACCTGCTTTCAATTGCCGGGGTTTATCTGTTGCTGCAAGCTCAGTTTTTGGCACTCATACAGATACTTGTCTATGCCGGCGCAATCATGGTGCTGTTTTTATTTGTAATCATGCTCCTGAATATAGACCAGGAAGAGAGCTTCTTCGAAAAAGTGCGGGTAAAATATATTGTTGCCTTCCTTTTGGGAGCTGTAATTTTAGGTCAACTGCTTTACAGCCTTGGAGGTGTTACCGACTTACTCCCGGAAATATCTCCCGATATGGAGTTCGTTGGTACAGTAGAGGCTCTGGGTGATGTGCTCTATACCGACTACCTCTTTGCGTTCGAAATGACGGCTATTCTTCTAACAGCTGCCGTTGTTGGAGCGTTAATGATTGCACAGTACAAGAAAAAGAAAACGGATGATTCAGAATGATAGAGATTGACTGGTATCTTGCACTTAGTGCGATAATTTTTACAATTGGTTTAATTGGTGTTCTCATCCGCAGAAATGCAATTGTCATTTTTATGTGTGTTGAGCTTATGCTAAATGCAGTAAACCTTTCTCTGGTTGCTTTTAGTGCTTATCACGGGGATGTAACAGGGCAGATTCTTGTATTCTTCTCACTTGCTGTAGCTGCAGCAGAAGCTGTAATAGGTCTTGCTATTATATTGGCAATCTTCAGAAATAACCTCTCTGTTGATATTACCAAGATTAACCTGCTTCGCTGGTAACCGGTCTTTCATACAATGTTGTAGATTTCAGCAAGGAAAGAACATCGATATTGGTTCTTTTAAATAATATTCATGTATCTTTCACCTGCATAAATTCGGCTACACATACAAAATAAGAGACCATTGTTGACTTCCGTAAATCGGTTCTTTTTTTCTGCTTTAGGATTATTTCTTCTCTTTACTACAGAAGCAAAATCGAATGATGATCCAAAATTTATTTTGATACATCTCGATGCAGTCTCATCAGAATATTTTTTACAGGAACTTGAGATAGGGAACTTACCAAACATGCACTCATTTTTTGGTGATCAAGGGCGAATCGACTACACCATTACCTACTTCCCAAGCAAAACACCTACTGTAATTTCAAGTATAAGAGAAGGTGATAACCCCATGGAATCTACACTTCCGGGTTGGAAATGGTCGAATGAATCCCGGGAAAATGTAGTAGGGATGGTGGGTAGTTTTTTGAGAATGGCTTTCAGCAAATCAAGGCTATCAACCTCCAATCTTCTGTATGGTCTGCCTGTTTTCAGCTGGATGGCAGGCCCGGCACTCATCAACACTGCTTATTATTTGAACGATTATAATATCCTCCAGTTTTACTGGTACAATGTAGATACACAAGGGCATTTTAACGGTGAAGAAGCATACCTGGAACAGCTTGCAATATTTGATAAACAGTTTGGCAGGCTGATGAGACGGCTTGATGATGATGTTAATGTGATTATCTATTCCGATCATGGAATGACATTTGGAGATGGTATAGAAATCGATCCCGTAATTGAGGATTTACTGGGCGATGATTTGATGGTTTTCTCATACCCAACTCTATACATAAATACTCCGGGCAGAAAATCTGAATACGCCAAAAAACTGGTTGAGGAAACAGAAATCGATTACACATTTTTTGAGCTGCAAGAGAATATTGTACAAGGTTTTCATGCCAACGGGTCTGTGCAATTCATAAAAAATTACGAGCTTGGAAAAATTCAGTACACGTATGACGGAACAGATATTTTTGGATACAGTGACCTTGGATACAATGGTGAATTTTTAAGCCGCAATGAGTGGCTTTCACTTACATATACATCGAAATATCCCATGGCACCGGTAAATATCTACTATCATTTGAATAACGAGATAGCCGGTGATATTGTAACTCTCTTTAATGATCAAAAATATCATCAGACAGGTTATAGCAGTGCAGGTAATCATGGCGGTTTTACCGACAGAGACATGACAGTTCCACTTTTAATGAAAGGGCCTGATGTAGAGCAGTTATACAACAAAACATACTACTGGCTGCCTGATCTCTTTGTGGATATTGAAGGCGTGGATTTTGACAGAAGGCCACCGCGCGACAGGCACCAGTTTAGTTCGAGATACGATTTTCGTAACAATCGTACTGTTACCCAGTTTTCTATGTCTCCAAAATATCGGATTCAATATGGAGCTACGGCATACAGTTCAGACCTCAGCAATTTTACCGATTTCGATCGGGTAGATGTTTGGGGGAAAGCTGATCTGTTCCGATCGTACCTTACCCGATTATGGATTGGCACAGGCATCGAAATAACCGATGAGAGTGTTGATCCCCTGCTGATATTGCAACACGATATCCACATTCGAAAATTTGTACTGCAAAACTCATTTGCAACCAACAGGTCGTTCTATTTCAGGTTGTCGTACGAAGCTACCCCCTGGCTGGCCATCGAAAGTGTTAACTTTACATCGCTGGGTTTTCGGTTCGATTTTTAAAGAGTTAATTTCAGCACAGATCAAAATCATTAATATTCATATTAAATAGTTGCCGCAGTGAGTGATCAAAAAATAATTTTCTCCATGGTTGGGGTCAGTAAAGTTTACAAACCCAACAAAACCGTTCTCAAAGATATTTACCTCTCCTTTTTCTATGGGGCCAAGATTGGTGTTCTTGGCCTGAATGGTGCAGGGAAAAGTACTCTTTTGCGAATTATTGCCGGTGAGGACGAAGAATACATCGGTAACATTTCCCGCCAGAAGGGTATTACATTTGATTATTTGCCACAGGAACCGCAGCTTGACCCGGAAAAAACAGTATTGGAGATTGTTCAGGAAGGTGTTGCCGATACCATGAAACTGATCAAAGAGTATGAGGCCGTAAACGAAGGTTTTGCCGATCCTGATGCCAACTTTGAAGCACTCATTGCCAAACAGGCCAAACTGCAGGACGAAATTGACAGGATCGGTGCCTGGGATATCGACTCAAAATTGAACCAGGCGATGGATGCTCTTCGATGTCCGCCCGCTGATGCAAAAATTGATGTTCTTTCAGGTGGTGAAAAACGCCGTGTTGCACTATGCAGATTGCTGCTCAAAAAGCCGGATGTATTGCTTCTTGATGAGCCGACCAACCATCTGGATGCTGAATCTGTAGGATGGCTGGAACAGCATCTTGCACGTTATGAGGGTACTGTAATAGCTGTAACTCACGATAGATATTTCCTCGATAATGTAGCCGGCTGGATTCTTGAGCTCGATCGCGGTGAAGGTATTCCATTTAAAGGAAACTACACATCGTGGCTGGAGCAGAAGAAAGACCGCCTTGCACAGGAAGAGAAGCAGGAGTCGAAACGGCAAAAAACTCTTGAGCAGGAACTGGAATGGATTCGCCAAAATCCAAAGGGAAGGCGAGCAAAGAGTAAAGCGCGTATTAACGCTTACGAAGAGATGCTCTCTGAAGATTACCAAAAACGCCGTGATGATATGGAGATATTCATACCAGCCGGACCGCGCCTTGGCGATAAGGTGATTGTAGCGGAGAACGTAAACAAAGGGTATGATGAGAAACTCCTTGTTGAAAATATGAATTTCAATCTGTCGCCCGGTGGTATTGTGGGTGTGATTGGCCCGAACGGAGCCGGTAAAACTACTCTGTTCAAAATGATAACCGGGGAGGAAAACCCGGATTCCGGAAAAATAACTGTTGGCGACACTGTAGAGCTTGGTTATGTTGATCAAAAACGACCGCTTGATCCATCCAAAACCATTTGGGAGGAGATCTCGGGCGGACAAGATATCATCAAACTTGGCAGCCGTGAAATAAACTCAAGAGCGTATGTGGCCCGATTTAATTTCAGCGGAAGTGATCAGCAGAAGAAGGTAAACGAAATATCAGGTGGTGAGCGAAACCGCGTACATCTTGCCAAAATGCTGAAACAAGGGGCAAATGTGTTACTGCTTGATGAGCCTACAAATGATCTGGATGTAAACACACTGCGTGCACTTGAGGAAGCGATGCTGGAGTTTGCCGGATGTGTGGTCGTGATCTCGCACGACAGATGGTTCCTCGACAGAGTTGCCACGCATATTCTCGCTTTTGAGGGGAATAGTCAGGTATACTGGTTTGAAGGGAATTACCAGGAATATGAAGAGAACAGGCGCCAGCGGCTGGGAATAAAAGAGGATCAGCCTCAGCGAATTCAGTACAAAAAACTGATGCGTGATTAAAAGAAAAGCCCCGAAAATACCGGGGCTTTGATCAATTATTTAGTTGGTGAGTGATTCAAGATTCTTCACAATTCTTCGGGCATCTTTATCATGACCCATTTCATTGAGTTTAAACAGAATCATTGCAAGTGCGAAGAATGTTTGAGGCCAGAGACCGATAAATATTCCGGTTCTTTCTGCGTGTGCATTTTCATTTTCGTCACTTCCTTTTTCAGTGTACCATGCTGCCACACTTGCAGCAATTGATGTAAATCCAAGGCCGGCAGCGATATATCCAATTTTATTTAGCATAATATAAATATCTGTTTATTAGTTATTTATTGATTTGATACTATTATTAACTGATCTCAAACTTTCTCCGTTCAGAACCGATCACCATACAGCATTCTGTTTGTGAATTCCTGAGTAATAGTGAGTTCATAGCCATCTCTTTTGTCACTGCACAGGCTTCCCCATAGGATTGTTAAACCTGGTCATAACTAAAATTATGTTTTATTTATTTAGCGACTCTGATAGAGTGCAATAGCTCATGTCAGAGTCGCAGATCGTTGCATCGAATTGAGATTCTTTTATTCACAACTCTGAAAGAAGCTGAGGAACATCGTATCCGTACCTGATTCCAGAAGAGTTGCGTTTCATGAATAAAAAATTTCTTATAGAAGGATGCCTTGATAAACAGCAATAAAAAATTCAATTTTTATTTGATTTAGATATAGAAGTCAGATATCAAAAAAATTTGTTTTTTTTTTTTTTCATTTATTCCAATTAGTTCCCTATAACTTAAATCAAAATAAATACATCATGAATAATATAAAAAAATCTGCTATTCGAGTTTTAGTAGCTGTGATGTTCCTAATCGGTGGATTAGCTTCAGGAAATATAATGAATGTAAATACATCTTCAGAATGTCCCAGAGAGGCATGTAATGATGATGACAAATGTGAGTGGTATGGTAACATGACTACTTGTTCAGATAATGGATCTTGCGATCATGGCGTTTGTAATCCTCCACCTTCTACCGATCCTGGAGTTCACCCTTAAGAATGGATAATAGTACTGATAGAATATTAACTTTAATATTTATAGTCTGCTCACTCCTGCTACAAGTTTCTTGTTCATCAGAACAAGAGTCAGCTGGCAGGAGTGTGGAGCATCCTATTGATGAATTGATTCCATATATAGATGTAGAACAAATAGTTATTGATCGTGATTTTTCATTTGAGTTAATCGATGAGCCAAGTAAAATTTTGGTATTGTTACATTACTACTTAAATGATCGAAGTAAAATTGAACTTGAGCCATTAACCTTAAAAATAGGAGATATTTCAAACTTAAAAGTTGAAAAATTGAGTAATGGGCGGTTGCTTATTTTAGACACCTCCAGAGATACTTTATTTGAATATGATATAGCAGATCATAGTTACGAAATTGTTGCTGATTTTGGCAGAGGGCCTGGAGAGTTACAGCATTCAATGGATCTAACTGTTGCTGGTGACACAGTTTTCGTGGCAAGGAGAGACATGAGGTTGTCCAGATTCATCTGTAGTGCATCGTGTAAATATGATCGTACAGCAGTTTTAGACGTTCAGCCATTGTCTATTATTACTACAAATTCTGGATTAGCTGTGTCCACTGGATTGCTATTTGGACTTGAAGATCTTTATTCAGACTCTGGCATTGAATTTTCTGCTATAAATATTTTCGATGTTGACAGTGAACAAATACTGTATTCATTTGGTGAGGTTTACAACTCGAATTATATACAGGTTTTAGAGAGATTTGCTCGTACAGGAATGGTGGCCTTTCTTCCGGGCAATAATAATTATATATGGGCGAGTAGTTGGTTCCCATACATATACCTTTACGATGAAAATTTTGAAATTGATAAAGTCTATAAACTCGATCATCATATTCAAAATAAGTTTACATTTTTCCCAACCGAACAACGTCTAAGTTTTCCTGGAATGGATCGTACTTTAATCAATACAATAAAACCAATTGGGGAAGAAAAGTTATTACTTGTTACTGACACACGTACTAAAGACCAACAGTTGGAAGTAGATACCAATTATAGTATTGATTATTATCTTATTGATCACTTAAATCGTGAGAGTTTCCATATAGGGAGTGATCAGTTTACCTCAAATGATCAAAAATTGGTATATATAACTGATGATGAATTAATACTTAATAAGAATGGTGATCTGTTTCGAATAGTGAATTTAAATAATATTGAAATTTTTTAATGTGCAATACATAAAGAATATATATGCTGTTCTAATCCTTCTTCTGCTTTTGACTATAGGATTTCTAATTAATTATGAGAAACAGAAGTTTATTGATTATAAATCGAATATTAATCCCGACGGCGGCAATTATATCAAACTTACATATATAGGATCTTCACATTGTTATTTTTCAAAGAACATTGAGAATAATAGAAATGTGATAAAAATAAAGCAGCAGGTAAAAGAGCTGGCAATTATTAATGACTATAAATTCATCTCGAGTGGCATTTCCGTAGATTTTAATGCATATCAAGGAATAAAATTTTTAGAAAAGACCGGGCCTTATGATGAAATAATAGTTGGTAATAATTGGTTCAATGAAGGTGTTTTTAAATATGTTTGGGATGGTTTTCAAGGTCGTCCAGCTACACCTCAAATTATTATTTCAAATGTTACGTATGAGGTCGAAGTTTACCATGGAATTAAAAAATCAGAAACGGTTTTAAAGAGGTTTAATGGAGGCACTGAGATTAAAAATTTTCTCCAAGTTTTAAAAGAAAATCAGGAAACGGGATCAGCTAAATTAGATATCTTGAATATTATGAAAAAAGTAGGAGAAGATTCTTAAAGAATTGAATATGTTATTTTTATTTGACTAATAATTTATTAAGTGGTAAAAATAAATTTTGAGGATCATTTTTTACTTATAGATTTGGCTTTAACATTTGTACTAATGTAAATAGGTAGAATACAGATAAACTTGTATTTTTATCTGCAGTATGAAACAGAGCTTCACCATTTCCGGAATTACGATTGATGTGACACGAAAGAATGTCAAAAACCTCAATCTTCGTGTCTATCCATCGGATGGGAGGGTTACAATCAGTTGTCCGAGAATGCTGTCGTACAAGAAAATTCTCAGGTTTACTGAAGAGAGAATTCCCTGGATTAAAAAACATCTGCAAAGGCCAAAGCCCAAATCATCTGCTAAACTTGATTATGTGACAGGAGAGATGGTATCCGTTTGGGGTGACAGATTGAAGCTGACAGTATTTGAAGCCAATAAACCCAGAGAAGTACTTGCTGAGAACGCCGGCGGTATTCATCTCAGAGTGAAACCGGGCGATGACAGGGAGAAACGTAAAAAGCTTTTGGAGAGCTGGTATCGGGCTGAATTAAAAAGGGAAATTCCTCAGCTCATATCAGAGTGGGAACCGCGAATGGAAGTATCTGTATGTGAGTTTGGCGTAAAAAAGATGAAAACACGATGGGGCACCTGTAATATTCGAGACAGACGAGTCTGGATAAACCTTGAGCTTGCCAAAAAACATCCGGATTGTCTTGAATTTATTGTTGTGCACGAAATGGTTCATCTGCTTGAACGGCTGCACAGCAAGCGGTTTTATCGTCTGATGGATCAGTTTCTGCCGGACTGGAGAGAACGCGAAAAGCTGCTTATCACTTAACATTATCCTGCCAGTTCGTGTGGTAAAAAGTGCCCCGGGGTTTGTCAATCCGCTCATACGTATGGGCACCGAAATAGTCACGCTGGGCCTGTATCAGGTTTGCCGGTAATTTTTCAGATCGCAGGGAATCGAACTGCGCAAGATATGCCGACAGGCAGGGCAGGGGTATTCGGGCATCGATTCCGGTTTTGATGGTATTCCTCCAGCCCGGTTGTAACCCATCTATTTTATCTGAGAATTGAGGATAAAGCAGCAGATGTTCAAGTTCAGGATTTTCCGCATATGCCGCCTCAATCGGTTCGAGCAGTTTTGATCGGATAATACAGCCACCCTGCCAAATTTTTGCTACCGATGCAGGGTTGATTTCCCACCCAAATTCGCGGCCGGCTTGTGTGATCATGTAAAATCCCTCGGCATAGGCAGTAATACGGGCCGCTTGCAGGGCTTCGGACAGATCCTTCAGGAATTCATCTCTATCGGGTACCAAATCGGTCGATTTTTTACGACTGGCCGATAATGTAGCTCTTAAATCCACGAGTGAAGAGAAAAATCTGGAATAGACAGCTTCCGTAATTCCGGAAAGCGGAATACCCAGCTCGAGTGATGTGATAGCTGTCCATTTTCCGGTGCCTTTTTGGCCGGCACTGTCAAGTATTGTATCCACCAGCGGTTGTCCGTCTTCATCAGTAACCGTTAAAATTTCAGCACTGATTTCCATCAGGTAGCTGTTAAGCACGGTTTTGTTCCACACAGAAAACTGTTCAGAGATCTCTGAGGCACTCATAACGGCGCACTCTTTCATCAAGTGGTATGCTTCGGCAATCAGTTGCATATCAGCGTATTCTATGCCGTTGTGCACCATCTTTACAAAATGGCCGGCTCCGCCTTTTCCGATCCACTGGCAGCATGGTGAACCATCAAATGCTTTGGCTGAGGAGGTTTTAAATATAGATTGTGTCTGATTCCACGCATTTTGATTTCCGCCCGGCATCATGGAAGGGCCGTTTCGTGCACCTTCTTCACCTCCCGAAACACCCATCCCTACAAAAAGGATATTTTTTTCTGAAAGCTCCTTAACCCGGCGTTCTGTGTCCTTAAAATTTGAATTGCCGCCATCAATCAGTATATCACCCTCGCTGAGGTGGGGCAAGAGTTCGTCGATTACAGAATCAACCGGTGCACCGGCTTTTACCATCATCATAATTTTTCGGGGTCTTTCAATAGAATCAACGAATGATTCAAGATTCTCTGAAGCAAAAAAATCCTTATCCGCCCCTGCCTCATCCATAAAATTATTTGTGATAGTCTCTTCACCTGGTATCGTGCGATTGTAAACCGAAACCCGATTTCCTTTCTCTTCAAAATTCAGTGCCAGGTTACGCCCCATTACACCGAGGCCGTAAATTCCAATATGCGATTTACTCATCGTTTTCACTCAGATTGTTTAGAATTTCGTTGCTGATTGATTCCGGATCAGAATTGATAGAAACTGTAAGCGCATTTTTTGGCTCCTCAAGATCTTTGAACTGCGAATCGAGCAGTTCGGCCGGCATGTAATGGCCGGTTCTTATTTTCATTCGCTCGGATATCAGGCCTTTTGATCCCTGAAGATAGATAAACTGCACTTGATTTTGCCCCGATTTAGAAATTAACAGCTTACGATAACTCTCTTTAAGTGCCGAACAGGCAAGTACTGCTCCACCTGATCTGTTCCATTCGGATATCTTTTGCGATAAATTCAGAAGCCATGGTTTACGATCCTCATCATTCAGAGGGATAACGTTTCTCATTTTTTCTACATTTTCTTCAGGGTGGAAATCATCCGCATCAAAAAAGGGAAGGTTTTTTTCCTCCGCAAGCATTTTGCCAATGGTTGTTTTTCCACAACCGGATACTCCCATTACAATATAAACCATCATCAGACATTACGTTCGGCTTAATGATACAATGGTTCAGGGAAATCACATAAAAAAAGAGGAATTAAATCAGCCTTCTGCTTATTTCATGGGCAAGCCGTTCGATAGGGTAGGAGCCTTCGTTTAGTCCCATCATTTCCAGCTTCCAGGTGAGATCAGATAGCAGTGAAGTCTGTTTATTTTGAATGATAATCTGCCCGCCAATCACATCAATTATATTGGCGCCATCAATCCCATCATTTCCACCACCTGAAAGAAAAACAGATAGTGTCCGGTTTCCATACTGTTTTCGTACTGATTTCATCAATACATCAATTGAAGGGCGAAAACCTTTTACATAGCTGCTTTGATTGAGCATGATAACCATCTCCTGGTTTTTCTTCCGTACGGTTATATGATGATCTCCGGGAGCAATGTACACACAACCCGGCAGGAGTGCATCGCCCTCTTGTGCTTCCTTTACATTCAAATCTGTGATCTTATCAAGATCTTCAGCAAGCACTTCAGTAAGCATATTCGCTGCATGCTGAACCACAATAACAGGCACAGGCAGAGTGCCGGGCAGGCCGGCAAGCAGCCGGTAAAGAGAGGCTACACCACCAAGACAACCTGCAATTACTACCATATCCATTCTGTTGAACGAGTTCGTAAAGAATTCTGCGGGAATAGGTTCTGTTTTTTGAATGGCATTTTCCAGATAGTTTGTATTAAGCAATACCGTACGGTTTAATCGTGGTACTACCTTGATTACGGGACGCACTCTGTTTTCAAAATAGTCTATCGGTAATATTATGCCACTAAAAGGTGAGGTTTTAGGGAAATATTCAGCTGCACCTTTCTTTAGCGTAATCAATGCAATTTCAGCACCATCGCGGTTGTTGGGTGTCATAACCATAACAGGCAGATAGGGAAATTGTTCACGTGCTTTTTGGAAAATGTCCATCTCTGCTGAATTCTTCTCATTGATTCCGAGAATCAGTGCATCAGGTTTAGCGGTGTTAAGTTTATCTATAGCAGTTTGCACATCATCCGCATGTTCACAGGCAATAAGTTTGATTTCGGGATCCGGATTTATCGCATCGTGTAACCTGTTGCGAACGGTTTCATCAGAATCGATAATAAAGAGCTTAATTTTTTTCATGATACCGGTATGTTTAGTTGATGATCAACCTCCAGACGTCTCTCACATCTGAAATCCAAAAATACCAGGTTGATAGTTAAAACTTTTATTTATGATACAATTATTTTGGATAAATAGGTATAAATATCGTAATATGATTTGTAACTATTAAATCCCTGGAAAAAATGCTGACAGATTTTGGTTATATCCTGCTCTTTATTGTTACCGGTGCCATATTTGTAGGGGTGGCACTTTTTGTTGCAAAACTTGTGAGACCGGATCGTCCCAACGAGATTAAACTGATGACCTACGAATGCGGAGAAATTCCATTTGGCGATGCCCGTGTTCAGTTCAACAACCGCTTCTACATTATAGGTTTGATGTTTCTGATCTTTGAAGTGGAAATTTTGCTTCTTTTCCCGTGGGCAGTTGTATTCAAAGAGATCGGCTGGTTTGCTTTTGCAGCGATGTTTGTGTTCGTATTCCTGATTTTTATAGGATTTATTTACGAGCTCGGTAAAGGCCAGCTGAAATGGGACATACCAAAACCGAGAGTACCCAGATATGTAGAGGGAGTGGGTGTTGTTGATGACGATTATGAGGAAAAGAAGGTAAACGAAGCTGTACTGCAGACAGAATAAAAAATGAGGGTGTAGTCTCCAATTATGGGAATGCTTGATAAAAAATACCATGACAGTAACATCATTATAGTGGGTCTTGAAAGTGCCCTGAACTGGGCACGAAAAAACTCACTCTGGTACGAGCAGTTTGGCCTTGCCTGTTGCGCAATCGAGATGATGGCAACAGCAGCCTCCCGCTATGATTTCGACAGGTTTGGCATTATTCCCCGCTCTTCGCCGCGCCAGGCCGATGTAATGATTGTAGCCGGTACGGTAACCATGAAAATGGCTTCACGAATTTTACGCCTCTATGAGCAGATGTCGGAACCGCGCTATGTAATTAGCATGGGATCGTGTTCTAATTGTGGCGGACCCTACTGGGAGCACGGCTATCATGTGTTAAAAGGGGTTGATAAGGTAGTTCCGGTTGATGTGTATGTGCCCGGCTGCCCGCCAAGGCCAGAAGCACTTCTTGAAGGATTTCTGAAACTTCAGGAAAAAATTACAGGAGAAACAATTCTTCAGAAAAAAGAATCAGTGAAATAATAAGCGAGATGAAAACACCGGAAGAGATTTTTGAGTACCTGAAAAATGAGTTTGGTGAAGATGCACTCACTTTTGAGAAGGGTGATATTGGCGATCCATGGATTCTCGTTAAAGCGGCTACAATCAAAAATGTATCAAAATTTTTGAGGGATGATCCCGGGATGAGGTTCAACATGTTGATGTGCCTCAGCGGATTACACTACCCGAAAGAGGAAGAAGTGGGAGTGGTTTACAATTTACACTCCACAGAGCTGCATCAAACCATTAACCTAAAAGTGCGAGTGCCGGTTGATGGACCTGCAGTTCCATCCGTAGAGGCCATCTGGAAAACAGCTGACTGGCACGAGCGAGAAGCATACGATATGGTTGGGGTGATATTTGATGGCCACCCGAATCACAAGAGAATACTACTCCCGGATGACTGGGAAGGCCATCCGCTAAGAAAGGATTATGTACAACAGGAATTTTACAGGGGAGTAACAACACGCTCTTAACAGCAAGGGATTGGTGCTATGATAGAAGTAATTTCAAAAGAAACCGGCAACAAAGAGATGGTCATCAATATGGGGCCGCAGCATCCGTCAACCCACGGTGTATTACGGCTTGAGCTGGTTCTGGATGGCGAGATCATCACAAAAGTTCGCCCTAATATTGGCTATCTGCACCGTTGTTTTGAGAAGTATGCTGAGCAGATGGACGACTACGCCAAAGTAATTCCCTACACCGACAGGATGGACTATGTTTCGGCGATTAACCAGGAGCATGGCTATGTGATTGCACTGGAAAGAATGCTCGAGCTCGAAGTACCGGAGCGTGTGGAATATATCCGTGTGATAATGGCAGAGCTACAGCGAATTGCGAGTCACCTGCTGGGAATTGGTGCTTTTGGCCTCGATTTGGGAGCATTTAGCCCATTTCTCTATCTGTTTACCGAGCGAGAAAAGATCCTCGATATCTTCGAAAGAGTAACCGGTGCGAGACTGCTCTACAATTACTTTGCTGTGGCCGGTTTGATGCGGGATGTTCACCCGAAGTTTAAAGCCGACACGGCAGAATTTGTAAGGACGTTCCGGCCTAAAATTAAGGAGCTGAACGACCTTCTCTCATATAATAAAATTTTCATTCAGCGCACGGCCAACATTGGTGTTCTTCCAGAGAAAGTGGCATTTAATTATGCGGCATCTGGCCCGGTTCTAAGGGGATCCGGTGTGAAGTGGGATCTTCGCAAAAACGATCCATACTCCATTTACGACAGATTTGAGTTCGACATACCTGTTGGAACAGGAGAAGTTGGCACACTTGGCGACTGCTGGGACCGCTACATAGTGCGCGTAAAAGAGATGGAGCAGAGCCTCAGAATTATTGAGCAGGCACTTGACGGCATGCCCGATGAAGGGGATGTGATGGAGGCTATACCAAAACGAATAAGGCCAAAAGAGGGGGAGATCTATGTACGCACAGAGACCCCGCGAGGTGAGCTTGGGTACTACATTGTCAGCGATAAATCAGCAAGCCCGTTCAGGGTAAAAGCCCGCGCACCGAGTTTTGTACATCTAAGCGTGCTTCCGGCCATTTCAAAAGGTTCGCTTATTGCTGATATGGTGGCTATAGTTGGTAGCATAGATATAGTTCTTGGTGAAGTAGACCGATAAACATCTGAACAGAAACTGAAATGACAGAATACGCATCAAATATACACCCCATGGCAGCCATACTTATTCATGCTGCCATTCCGCTTACCATTATTTTGGTCTACGCGTTGGTTGCCATTTGGGGTGAACGAAAAATAGCCGGTTTCATACAGGATCGGCTTGGCCCGATGAGGGTTGGCGGGTGGCACGGTTGGGCACAATCCATCGCAGACCTCCTGAAGCTCATTCAGAAAGAAGACATCATCCCAACAAACGCAAGCCGGTTTCTTTTCAAGTTTGCTCCGTTTATGATGTTTGCAGCTTCTTACGCTGCATTTGCAGTGATACCGTTCAGTAGTGCATATATAGGCAGCATGATAAACATAGGGGTTTTCTACTTACTGGCTATAACCTCGATTCTTACTTTGAGCGTGATTATGGCCGGTTGGGCATCAAATAATAAATGGTCGCTTCTTGGCGGTATGAGAAGTGCCGCACAGATGGTTAGTTACGAAGTGCCAACAATAGCTACAGTACTTACGGTTGTTTTGGTGGCGGGGTCGCTAAATCTGATGACTGTAACCGAAATGCAGGCCGGTAATGACACACTGGGCTTTCTGCCCAACTGGCTGATCTTCCAGAATCCGTTTCTTATTGTGGCATTCATCATTTTTTTTATCTCCATTCTGGCCGAATCGCACAGGGTACCCTTCGACCTTCCGGAATCGGAATCGGAGCTGGTGGGTGGTTATCAAACCGAATATTCAGGGATGAGATGGGCCATGTTTATGCTCGCAGAATATGCTGACATGCTGCTGCTTTCACTGCTCGGAGCAACACTTTTCTTTGGCGGCTGGAACAGCCCGTTTGGGGATTTTATGTCGGGCCCGGTATGGGGTTTCTTCTGGTTTATGCTGAAAGGCTTGCTGCTTGTATTTGTAATGATGTGGATACGTTGGACACTGCCGAGGTATCGTGTGGATCAGCTGATGCACATCTGCTGGAATATTTTAATTCCGCTTTCATTCATTAACCTTGTGCTCACAGCCTTATGGGAAGTGATTTTTTAAACAATAGATGATAAAAAAATGCTAAATGCAGTAAAACAGAGCTGGTTAACATTTAGATCGATCTTTACGGGGATGGGTGTTACCATTCGGCATTTTTTCGGGCCGTCTGTTACCCTTCAGTATCCAGAAGAGAAGATGGAGCTGCCTGCAGGAGCGCGCGCCAGGCTTTATGTAAACATTGATGATTGCATCGGTTGCAATCTGTGTGCAAGAGCATGTCCTGTTAACTGTATAGATATAGAAACCGTATTGGCTACGCAGGATGTGGATCTCGGCAAAACATCAACCGGAAACCCAAAGCGTTTCTGGCTTACTCGCTTTGATATTGACATGGCAAAATGCATGTACTGCGATTTATGTGTGTATCCGTGCCCAACCAACTGCATCTACATGGTTCCCGAATATGAATATTCGGAGTTCGACAGGAGTAATCTTGTGTATCACTTCAGCAATCTTGAACCCGAAATGGTAGCAGAAGTGAAAGAGAAGGCAGAGCAGGAGGCGGAACAGAAAAAACGTGAACGCGAAGAGATGATGCGAAAAAAGGCAGAAGAGAAGGCGAAGAAAGAGCTCGAAGAAAAAAAGAAAGCAGATGAAGAAACGCCCAAAAATGAAAAAGAGAACAGAGGGGAGTAGGTTATGGAACTGACAACCATTTTATTCTACCTCTTCGCACTGGTTACCCTCGGGTCAGCCGCTATTATGGTGTTCTCCAAAAATATTGTCCATTCTGCATTTGCCCTGATGTTTACGCTAATGGGTGTTGCAGCACTCTATGTGCTGCTCTATGCTGATTTTCTCGCCGCTACCCAGTTGTTGGTGTACGTAGGCGGCATTTTAATTTTAATACTCTTCGGCGTGATGCTTACATCGCAGGGATACACACTCAGTTTTAAAACCATTACGGTAAATCTTATTCCGGCATCGCTCATTTCAGTTGGTATAGCCGCACTGCTGATTTTTGCATTTTTAACAACAAACTGGACCATCAGCGAAGTAGCTGAGCGTACGGATACTGTGTATGATCTGGGAATGCTGCTGATGGGAGATTATATCCTGCCATTTATCGCAGTTGGAGTACTTCTTCTAATTGCAATAATCGGTGCCATTTTAATGTCAACACGGCTTTCTGCCGACAATGAGGGAGCAAGCTGATCATGGAAATACTGATGAGCAGTACCATTTTTGAACCCGGATTGAATCACTTTTTAGTAGTAAGTGCCCTGCTTTTTTCGCTTGGCATTATGGCTGTGCTGTCAAAGAGGAACGTCATCATGGTGTTGATGGGGGTAGAACTTATTTTGAACTCGGCAAACATCAATCTGATAGCATTCAGCCGGTTTACGGAGCTCTCTCTCGACGGACAGATGATAGGCCTTTTTGTGATCATCATTGCAGCTGCTGAGGCTGCAGTTGCACTGGCAATTGTGTTGAATGTCTATAACCGCTTCAAGACAATCAATCTCGATGAAATTAACCTTCTGAAGGGATAGCGATGACAGAATTAAAACCATCACGATAGGAAAAAGCATGTTTACGAATCTTCCCATTATTATTCTGCTTCTGCCTCTGCTGGCATTTATCCTGATGATATTTATCGGGAATAAACTGCCCCGAAAAGGAGACTGGCTGGCTACAGGAATGATGGCACTCACACTGGTACTATCGGTTGTGCTGCTTATTACCAAGGTTGGCTCACATTCGGCTGATGTATTTACATCATCGTTAGACTGGGTAGTAATCGGCTCAAAAACAATCGGGGTTGGCATTATGATTGATAACCTTGCAGCGATTATGCTGGTGGTTGTCACGCTGGTTAGTACACTTGTTCATCTGTTCTCTATCGGGTATATGGAAGGGGATATTCGTTACTCGCGGTATTACGCATACCTGGGGCTCTTTTCTTTCTCCATGCTGGGCATTGTACTCACAAACAACATCTTGCTGATGTATGTTTTCTGGGAGCTTGTGGGTATCAGTTCTTACCTTCTCATTGGCCACTGGTATGAGAAGAAATCGGCTTCTAATGCTGCAAACAAAGCGTTTATTGTAAACAGAGTTGGTGATTTCGGGATGTTTATCGGGATTATGATCCTGTTCATCAGCTTCTCGTCTTTTACATTCGAAGCCATTTTCGATTCCATCTCGGCAGGTAAGCTGCCGTTTGGCAGTGAAGGGTGGTTAACTGCTGCCGGAGTGTTGATCTTCAGCGGAGCGATTGGCAAATCAGCCCAGTTTCCGCTGCATGTATGGCTTCCTGATGCCATGGAAGGCCCAACACCGGTAAGCGCCTTAATCCATGCTGCAACAATGGTGGCGGCAGGTGTGTACCTGGTTGCCCGTGTTTTCCCGATGTTAACGGCTGATGCTCTTATGGTGATCGCTTACATCGGTGCAATCACAGCGTTGATAGCTGCCACGATCGCTATTACCCAGTTCGATATTAAAAAAGTATTGGCCTATTCCACCATCAGTCAGCTTGGTTATATGATCATGGCGCTGGGAGTTGGGGCATATACGGCAGGCTTTATGCACCTTGTAACGCACGCCGCATTTAAAGCAGGCCTGTTTCTCGGTGCCGGCAGTGTGATTTACGCGATGCATGCAGCACTCCATAAATTGCACGATCATGATACAGATGCGCAGAATATCCGGAATATGGGCGGCCTGAAAGCCAAAATGCCGGTTACCTACTGGACCTTCCTGATCTTTACACTCGCTATTTCGGGAATTCCGCTTACATCCGGTTTTTTAAGCAAGGATGAGATTCTTGCGGGCACTCTGGCATTCAGCACTATTAACGGGCACTGGCTGCTACCGCTCATTGGGTTTACTGTAGCAGGCCTTACCGCCTTCTACATGTTCCGCCTGTTTATCCTCACATTCCACGGGAAAACGGCAAATGAAAAAATTCTGGGTGGAGTAATAGAATCGCCCAAAGTGATGACCATTCCGCTGATGGTTCTTGCAGCACTCTCACTCTTCTTCTTCTACAGTTTCAATCCATTTGGTGCTTCATCAGGCTGGTTTTACAGTGCGGTTGTGCGTCCGGTGAGTATAGTACCTGAACTGCTTCAGCCGGCGGCATACCCTGTGTTTTATGAGGCAGTAAGCAGTGTTCACACTATTGCGATGGTACTCTCAATTATCATTGCGGTTGCAGGTGTATTTCTGGCATTTTTGGTCTATGAGAAGAAGAAAATCAGCGCAGAAAAACTGGCTCAGCATGCCGGTTTTCTCTACAAAGGCGCAACAAACAAATGGTATTTCGATGAGATCTATAACCGCGTATTTGTAAACGGAAGCCATGTTATCATGAAGGCACTGCGCTGGTTTGATGAGACTATTATCGACGGAATTGTAAACGGTGCAGCTACGGTAACACAGCTTTTTGCATCTATAAGCGGGTGGATCGATACCAACATTGTAGACGGGCTTGTGAACGGAACCGCATCAACAGCAAACAGGGCGGGCCGGCTTTTGAGCTACATCCAAACCGGCAAAGTGCAGACATATCTGCTGTTTGTACTGTTCAGCCTTTTGGTACTGTTTATCCTGTTTTTATGATAATGAGAGAGTATGAAATTGAACGATTTATTAAAACATAACAGAACGTAAACCTATGGAACTTAACATATTTGGCATCGGTATTCTTACCTGGATAGTGTTTATCCCGATAGTGGGTATGATTATTGTTTTGCTGCTTCCTGACAAAAATCGAAATGCCATTCGCTGGACCGCAGCCGTAGCCACAGGAATACAGGTGGTGCTTGCAGGGATCATTTTTGCGTTTTTCGATCGTGCCAAACTCGGCATAAACGATGCGGAAAGTTTCCAGTTTATGGAGAAATTCAGTTGGATTACAGTTGAAGCTGTACCATGGGTTGGCCGGATTGAAATTAACTACTTCCTGGGCATCGATGGATTAAGCGTACTGATGATAATTCTCACTTCGCTTATTGCATTCATCGGGGTGATATCCTCATGGAATATCGATAAGATGGTGAAGGGTTACTTTGCTCTTTATCTGTTGCTTGTAACAGGCATGATGGGTGTGTTTGTGGCGCTCGATTTCTTCCTCTTTTTCATCTTCTGGGAAGTGATGCTGCTGCCGATGTACTTTCTTATTGGTTTATGGGGTGGCCCAAGGCGAGAATACGCAGCTATCAAGTTTTTCATCTACACATTTGTTGGCGGTATCCTGATGCTGCTCACCATGCTTGCACTCTATTTCAGCGTGGCTTATACCGATCCGGCAACCGGGCAGTCCGTGCATACATTTAATATTTTGCATATGATGAACCCCGCAAATTATGTGGATGGCGGCCTGCTCTCCGGAGTGGATACCACCTGGCGATATGTAGCCTGGATGGCGCTCTTCATAAACTTTGCGATAAAAATTCCGCTGTTCCCGTTCCACACCTGGTTGCCCGATGCTCACGTGGAAGCACCTACACCAATCAGTGTGATTCTTGCCGGTGTACTGCTGAAGCTTGGAACATACGGCCTGCTGCGAATCAACTTCCCGATTTTTCCCGATGCCACGGTGTACTTCATCTACTTTATGGCGGCATTAGGTATGATCAGTATAATCTACGGTGCATTCTGCGCAATGGCACAGGATGATTTTAAGAAACTGATTGCCTACTCATCCATCAGCCACATGGGTATTGTGGTGCTGGGTATTGCTGCCCTCAACACGCAGGGCATGGTAGGTGGTGTGTTGCAAATGTTTAACCATGGTATTATTACTGCGGTGCTCTTCCTTTCGGTAGGAGTACTGTACGACAGAACCAAAAAGCGGGGACTGTACGACTTTGGTGGTATTGCCACTCAGATGCCAAAATATACCGGCCTTGCGATGATCGGTATGTTCGCTGCATTAGGCCTGCCGGGGCTGAATGGATTTGTAAGTGAGCTCTTCTCATTTCTCGGTGCATTCGAGGCTTATAAGTGGATCACCATTATCTCGGTAACCGGAATTATTATCACTGCGGGTTATATACTATGGACCATCCAGCGTGTTTATCTTGGTAAAACTCCCGAGAAGCTCACCGATCTCAAAGACATCACTCCACGCGAGGTATTGATGTTTGTACCGCTTATCGTATTGATTATACTGCTTGGCATTTATCCGGCCCCTGCAATTGAACTGATGAACAGCTCACTCAGCCATCTCGTAGAATTTATTCACGGCGGGGGCATGTAGATGAACAGATCAGAATGTATCAAACGTAACGGCCAATGGAAGAAATTAGAAATCTCAATGTAGAATCTGCACCTGAACATGGTTGAAAATACATTATATAGCATCAGCCTATATCTGCCCGAGATTGTACTTGTGGTTACTCTCTGCATTATCATTGTGGCAGATCTCGTACTTAAAAATAAAGAACAGGTAATTGCATGGATCATGCTTAGCGGGCTAGCAACAGCAGGGTTTTTTGTAATTATACAGGCCGGTACGGTTGAAAACATTTTCTTTGGAATGGCAGCACTGGATCCATTCGCCACATTTTTCAAAGTACTGCTTATTATTACAGGAATATTTGTGGTACTCTTTTCTATAAAAAACAGAGAGCTTGAAGGGTATTCATCACGAATGGGCGAATATTATATGCTCTTTACCGGCATGATGCTGGGTATGCTGATGATGGCCGGCGCCACCAATCTGCTGCTGATGTTCCTCGCACTTGAGATAGCGAGTATCAGTTCATACGTACTGGCAGGATTTACAAAGAGATCGCTCCGGTCTTCCGAAGCCGCAATGAAGTATATCATATACGGTGCTGTATCATCAGGAGTAATGCTATATGGTATCTCTCTGTTGATTGGTGTAACAGCTGCAACCGATATTTACGCCATTAACGACGCTATTTCTGCAGGTGTTGAGCAGACAATGATGCTTAATATTTCTGTATTGATGATACTTGTGGGCCTGGGGTTCAAGATTGCCGTGGTCCCGTTCCATTTCTGGGCGCCTGATGTGTACGAGGGTGCGCCTATAACTATTGCCGCGCTGCTTGCAGTTGCTTCAAAAATTGCAGCCTTTGCTATGCTGATAAGGCTCTTTTCAGTCTCTTTTATAGATGCATCAGGGTTGAGTGCAACAGGCACATGGAGTTCGGTTGAAGGCATCCACTGGAATCTGCTGCTTGGCGGTATGGCTGCCCTTACGATGATTGTTGGAAACCTTACCGCACTACGACAGGATAACATCAAACGGATGCTGGCTTATTCGAGCATTGCACATGCGGGGTATATTTTGATTGGCCTGGTGATTATGTCGAGCGAAGGGCTAACATCTATCATGATCTATCTCTTTATCTACCTGTTTATGAACCTTGGGGCCTTTTATGTGGCGATGCTTTTTATGAACAAAGCAGGGACCGAATCCATTGAAGAATATAAAGGGCTGGGGCACAGGGCTCCGCTTGCGGGTGTAGCATTAACCATCTTTCTGGTTTCCTTAACCGGCTTGCCTCCAACAGGTGGCTTTGTAGCCAAGCTCTATATTTTTGGGGCTGCCATAAGTGCGGGATGGATCTGGCTTGTAGCTGTTGCCGGTATCACTACGATTATTTCACTTTTTTACTATATCCGTGTTGTAAGAAATATGTACTTCTTTAAACCGGATGAGGATGCCGGAAGAATTGAATTTGATACCTTATCAAAAGCTATTCTGATTGCCTTGTTGGTACCTGTACTGTTGACAGGCCTCTACTTCCAGCCGGTTCTGGAATTTGCGAGAAATTCTATGCTGATGTTCGGTTTTTAGTTCTTTGTTTTTATCGGGGCGTAATAAACACGTATAAAGGTGCAAAGTGCAGCTAAAGTGAACTTTACCCGAAAACTAATCCACAGGCAGGAATTTCATCAAACAATAAACACCATTACCATGAGTACTAAAACAGCAGCAAAACTTTTTGAAGAGGCCGAAATTGACCTTAAACGAGCAAATGATGAACTCTACAGGCCATCGGAAGATGTTGTAAGCTTTTCTGCCTGCACTTTTTCAAGGCGTTCACTCTATAAATACCTGCATGGCCTTGCACAAATCTACGCAGAGGAGAAGAAGATTATGCTTGAGCCGAACCTTACCATTGATCAGCTTATCACATTCTGCAGCCAATTTAATAAAAAGCTAAAAGAGGTAGATTTTTCCAATCTCTACTGCAAATGCAACGATGTGTTGAAAGATCCAGACGAAGAGATTGTACACTGCACAAGTGTTGACATGGTTAGCTACTGCGCCACCCTGGCTGGGCAGGTACGTGAAATTGCTCAGCAGAAAACCGGTTGATTGATCGGTCTGCATGTATGCAGGTAAAATCCATTATGATTTGAAATAAAAATTGCGTTTTAAAAAAGGCGATCTATTTTTGTATCTTCTTTGCTGATTTCGGAGTATGCTGTCAGTTATTAGAAGCAGTATGTTGTTTTAACTAATTTTATCGAATAATTACTAAACAGGTATGTTTTCAACATCGTGTCACTATGGCCTACAGGGCATCCTCTACATTGCAATGCACTCAACCGGGGATAAACATGTAGATCTGAAACAAATTGCCGACAAGCAAAATATCCCCAAACACTTTTTAAGTAAAATTCTGCAGCAGCTGGTAAAACAAAACCTTCTTGTCTCCATGAAAGGTCCAACCGGCGGATTCAGGCTGAACAGAGATGCGAACGATATTTCATTGATTGAAGTAATAGATGCTATAGACGGTCTTGGAGTTTTTACCAAGTGCGGTATTGGTTTTAAGCAGTGTAATGATGCAAATCCATGCCCAATTCATGATGAATACAAAAAGGTGCGTAGTCAGGTTGAAAAACTCTTTAGTACGAAATCACTTCAGGAACTTATTGAGGACGTGAAAAAAGGAGAGAGTATCATTAGTCTTGGGAAAAAAGGAGCATAAGCTACAGGCCTAACTCTTTTTACTTGGTGCCCTTTTTAGAGTCATTCTAATCTGTTGAATACAATTTGTGAGCCGTAAAGTTTTTTATTACATTTAATTAGAGTTTTTTATCTAAATATCTCAAATTGAGAATAAACATCAGCACCGGTAAGTGGGCGGATAGTAGCAGTCAGTGGGAATAACATCCGCAAGAGGTTGATTCTGAATTAGCTACCGGCTCTTAATTGGCACCATATGTTTTCAGCTTCTTGTCATTACGGTTTGCAAGCCATGTTCTACATTGCGCTACACTCTTCCAGTGATAAGAATGTTGAACTTACAGAAATTGCAAGCGAACAGGATATCCCTAAACATTTTTTAAGTAAAATTTTGCAGCTTCTGGTGAGGGAGAAACTGCTCTATTCCATGAAAGGGCCAACCGGTGGATTCAGGCTCACAAAGCCACCAAATGAGATCACCCTGATTGAAATTGTAGATGCCATTGACGGGCTCGACATTTTCCATCAGTGCGGCATTGGCTTTAAAACGTGTGATGATCAAAATCCATGTCCACTCCATCACGACTACAAAGCAATCAGAGAGCGTGTAAAAAAACTGTTTAGCACAAAAACACTGGAAGCTTTAAAGGAAGAAGTGCAGGAAGGTGGGAGTATCATCTCAATGAGCCAGTTAGAATAAAAGAAATTACATTACTGCCTGTTGGGGCAGCGGAGCAGAGGCATAACCATTTTAAAAATAGAATCAATTATCCCGGAGGAAGTATCCATGTCGAAAAAACAGGTAACCATTGATGCAAACGAAGCGGCAGCCTATATAGCCCATAAACTTAGTGAAGTAATTGCTATCTATCCTATTACACCCGCATCACCCATGGGTGAGTGGAGCGATGAATGGTCTATGGCAGGCAAAAAAAATATTTGGGGCACCGTGCCGGAAGTAGCCGAATTGCAGAGTGAAGGCGGTGCGGCAGGTACAATGCACGGGGCACTTCAAACCGGTGCTATAACTACAACATTTACGGCATCGCAGGGATTGCTGCTCAAAATGCCCAATCTCTATAAAATAGCAGGTGAGCTTACTCCGGCAGTTGTACATGTGGCAGCCAGAACGGTTGCAACTCATGCTCTGTCTATTTTTGGCGACCACAGTGATGTGATGGCCATGCGGCCTACAGGTGTGGCCATGCTGAGCTCGAACAGTGTACAGGAGGCAATGGATATGGCTCTTATAGCGCATGCTTCCACACTGGAGTCCCGAATACCGTTTATTCACTTTTTTGACGGATTTCGAACATCGCATGAGGTTCAAAAAATTCACCAGATTTCTGAAGAGGTGATGAAAGATATGATTGATGATGACTGGGTGATTGATCATCGTTTGCGGGCATTAACTCCGGATAAGCCGATCATCAGAGGTACGGCACAAAACCCCGATGTGTTCTTCCAGGCGCGTGAAGCAGGGAATAGATACTACAACGCATGCCCCGATATAGTGCAGAACACAATGAATAAACTTGCACTGTACACCGGCCGCCAATACAGATTGTTTGAATATTTTGGTGATGAAGATGCAGAAAGAGTGATCATTCTGATGGGCTCCGGTGCAGAAACGGCCCACGAAACTGTGCTAAAAATGAACCAGCGCGGTGAGAAAGTTGGATTGATTAAAGTACGCCTTTTCCGTCCGTTCAGTATGCAGCACTTGATACGGGCACTACCTGATACAGTAAAATCGATTGCTGTGCTCGATCGCACCAAGGAGTCAGGCAGCGTGGGCGAACCACTGTATAACGATGTGGTCTCAACACTATTTGAAAACAAAACTGAAGGCTGGAAAACCTTTGCAACAGATCCAAAAGTGGTTAATGGCCGATATGGGCTCTCTTCTAAAGAGTTTACACCGCCAATGATAAACCGCATTTTTGATGAGCTTAAAGAAGAAAAACCCAGAAACCATTTTACCATTGGTATAAATGATGACGTTACACACACTCACCTCGATTATACATCCGATGGCTGGGATATGGATGCTGAAGTTTTTGAAGGCCTTTTCTACGGCCTGGGTGCTGATGGAACTGTGAGTGCAAATAAAAATTCTATCAAAATAATCGGAGATAATACAGATAATTACGCACAGGGTTACTTTGTGTACGATTCCAAAAAGTCGGGTGCAACTACAGTTTCCCATCTTCGGTTTGGGCCTAACCCAATCCGGTCTGCCTATCTCATCGACAAAGCAAAATTTATTGCCTGCCACCAGTTCCAGTTTTTGAACCGCTTGGATATGCTCAAGAAAGCTCGTCCCGGAGCTACTTTCCTGCTTAATGCTCCGTATGGACCGGATGAAGTTTGGGATAACATACCAAATAAAGTACAGCAGCAGATTATTGATAAAAAACTTAAGCTCTACAGCATTGATGCATACAAAGTAGCCCGTGAAAATGGAATGGGCACCCGCATCAACACGGTGATGCAGACCTGCTTCTTTGCCATTTCAGAAATTTTACCGAAAGAAGAGGCCATTGCATTGATCAAAGATGCCATCAAAAAAGCGTACGGGAGCAAAGGTGAGAAGATACTGCAGAGCAACTATGCGGCTGTGGATAACTCCGTGGCCAATCTGTTTGAAATAGAGGTGCCTGAACAGGCCGGTTCTTCCATTGAGATGAGGCCACCTGTACCTGAAGAAGCTCCTGAATATGTGCAGAAAGTAATTGCAGAAATTATTGCAGGTAACGGAGATGAGCTGCCTGTAAGTGCTTTCCAGGCCGACGGTACCTTCCCAACTTCAACCACACAGTGGGAGAAGAGAAGTATCGCGCAGGAAATTCCGGTACTGGAACCCGATATCTGCATTCAGTGCGGTAAGTGTATGTTTGTTTGCCCGCATGCGGTAATCAGGATGAAGGCCTTTGATGGCGAACTGCTGGAAGATGCTCCTGAAACATTTAAATATATGGATGCAAAAGGGCGCGAATGGCCGGATAATACCAAAGTGAGCATTCAGGTTTCGCCTGAAGATTGCACCGGATGTGTACTTTGTGTTGAGGTTTGCCCGGCAAAAGACAGAACAAATGTTGGCCGTAAGGCGCTAAATATGGCACCGATTGACCCGTTGCTTGATCAGGAAATTGAAAACTGGGAATTCTTCCTCACCCTGCCGGAGTTCGACAGATCACAAATCAAGCAGGAGACCGTAAAAGGTTCTCAGTTCCTGCAGCCACTGTTTGAGTTCTCCGGAGCTTGTGCCGGCTGTGGTGAAACACCATATATCAAACTGATAACACAGCTTTACGGTGATCGGATGGTGATTGCCAATGCAACAGGCTGCTCCAGCATTTATGGTGGTAACCTTCCATCCACTCCATATACAACCAATAATCAGGGGTTAGGGCCTGCATGGTCGAACTCACTCTTTGAGGATAATGCCGAATTTGGACTTGGTTATCGACTAACGATCGATAAACATACCGAGCAGGCAAAAGAGATGCTGAGCCGTATGAATGGAGCATTGGATAAGTCGCTGGTTCAGGAGATTCTGACGGCTGATCAAACCACTGAACCCGGTATTTTTGAACAGCGGGAGAGAGTATCAAAGCTCAAGGAGTTGTTGAAGGGTTCAGATGCTAAAGATGCCAAAATGCTTTTAAGCCTTGCAGATTACCTGGTGCGGAAAAGCGTATGGATATTTGGAGGCGACGGTTGGGCGTATGACATCGGCTACGGCGGCCTCGATCATGTTCTTGACAGCGGCCGGGATGTAAACATTCTTGTGATGGATACCGAAGTTTACTCCAATACAGGTGGCCAGTGTTCGAAAGCCACACCGCTGGGTGCTGTTGCAAAGTTTGCAGCAGCAGGCAAACGTGTTGGAAAGAAAGATCTTGGGTTGATGAGCATTAACAGTGGTAAAGCCTATGTTGCACGCATTGCCATGGGATCGAGCGATATGCAGACAATGAAAGCAATAACAGAAGCGGAACGTTATCCCGGGCCGTCTATCATTATTGCGTACAGTCATTGTATTGCACACGGCTACAATATGAAGGATGGTTTAACCCAGCAAAAACTTGCGGTAGATGCCGGTTACTGGCCGCTCTTCCGGTTTGATCCGATGAAAGCGGATGAAGGTAAAAATCCATTCCAGCTCGATTCAAAAGCACCAAAAATAGACCTAAAAGATTACGCGTACAACGAAATGAGATATCTGATGCTTGCAAAAGCGAAGCCAAAGCTGGCGAAAGAATTGATGAGCAGGGCTCAAAAAGAGGTACACGATCAATGGAAAGTGTACGAACAACTTGAAAAAGTGTACGAGCCAGAAGAGTAGATAATTGAACGCCCGGTTTGTAATTAAAACAAACGGGCGTGTTTATCCATCAAAAAAATTACCAAAACTAACGAGATTATCATGAATTTAGAGACTAAATATCTGGGACTTACCCTTAAGAATCCATTGGTTCCGTCAGCATCACCGCTATCCAGTGAAGTGGATAACGTAAAGAAAATGGAAGATGCGGGGGCATCAGCTGTTGTGATGTACTCCCTTTTCGAAGAACAAATTAATGTAGAAAATGAAGCTCTTGACCATTTTTTAACCTATCCACAGGAGAGTTACGCAGAGGCATTAAGCTATTTTCCTGAGCCGGATGAGTATCATAATCTCCACGCAGAAGATTATCTTGAGCAAATTGAAGCACTTAAAAGCGCGGTTGATATTCCTGTAATTGCGAGTATCAACGGAGTTTCTGAAGGAGGGTGGAGGTCGTACGCTAAACGCATGGAAGAAGCCGGAGCTGACGCCATTGAACTCAATGTCTACTACATAGCAGGCGACCCTTCCCTCTCTTCAACTGATGTGGAACAGATGTATATTAACGACCTGAAAGCTGTGAAAGAAGCCGTAACTATTCCTGTTTCAGTGAAGCTGGGGCCATACTTCAGCTCATTCGGTAATATGGCTGTTAAACTTGAAGAAGCAGGTGCTGATGGACTTGTTCTGTTCAATCGGTTCTACCAGCCCGATATTGATCTAGAAAACCTGGATGTTCAACCAAGCCTTGAGCTTAGCAGTTCATTCGAAAAGCGTTTACCATTGCGCTGGATAGCTATGCTGAGGCCTCATCTGAAAGGAAGCATTGCAGCCACAACCGGCATTCACTCAGCTAAAGATGTTATTAAAATGATGCTTGTTGGTGCCGATGTTGCCATGATGGCTTCTGTGCTGCTTTACAGCGGTCCTACTGTTCTTGAACAGATACAAAAAGAGATGATCGAGTGGATGGAGGAGAAGGAGTATAACTCACTTGAAGAGATGAAGGGAGCCATGAGTTCGGCTTCCGTTGCAGATCCAAGCTCATTTGAACGTGCAAATTATATCAAGATTCTACAGGGCTTTAAACTCGACAATTTCAGGTAATCTATACTGATTCTAAATTAAAGAGGTTACTGTCCATTTTGTTGGAGCCAGCGGTTCTTTTTAGTACTTTTTATTAGAGTTTCTTGTCCAATTATCTAATAAGGGCGATACAATACTCAACAATCAATACGAATCATATAAAGGAAAGAAAATGGCTGTTTTAATTACCGATACCTGTATAAACTGTGGAGCTTGCGAGCCGGAGTGCCCAAACCAGGCAATTTATGAGCCCGGAGCAGAGTGGTCTATGGCAGACGGTACATCACTATCCGGAATGGTTACCCTGATAAATGGCACAGAGGTAGACGCTAACGACATGCAGGAGCCTTTATCAGACGATTTTTATTTCATTGTGACTGATAAATGCACAGAGTGTAAAGGTTTCCATGATGAGGAGCAGTGTATCGTATTTTGCCCTGTGCCCGATTGCATTATCCCCGACCCGGACCATGAAGAGGCCGAGGATGTATTGTTGGCAAGAAAGGATTTGCTGCACGGGTAGATACATTCGGTTTACCTGTAACATGAGATGAGAGAAATTTATGGCTGAAAAGGCTCTGAACTCAGAAATGAGAAAGGTTGTGGTGCGATTTTCCGGTGACTCGGGAGATGGCATGCAGCTAACCGGAGATATGTTTTCTCAAACATCAGGCTGGGTGGGTAACGACCTTACCACTACCCCCGATTTCCCGGCAGAGATACGCGCCCCTCAGGGAAGCGTTGGTGGTGTTTCGAGTTTTCAAATCCAGATAGGTGGCACTGAAATTTACACACCGGGCGATCAGGTTGATGTGCTTGTTGTGATGAATCCCGCTGCGCTGAAAGCAAATATCGACATTTTGAAAGCCGGTGGTACCATTATTGCTGATTCTGACAGTTTCAGTCCCAGGAACCTCAAAAAGGCTGATTACGAATCAAACCCGCTCGAAGATGGATCCTTGTCTGATTATCACGTGATTCAGGCTCCGGCCACCTCACTCACAAAAGAGGCGTTGAAAGATTTGGGGCTTGAGAATACAGCGATGATACGAAGCAAAAATATGTTTGCTCTCGGGGTGGTGTCATTTCTATTTAGCCGTCCGTTAAAAAATACCATCAATCTTCTGGAAAGGAAGTTCAGCAAAAAACCACTTTTGTTAAAGGCAAACCAACTGGCATTGAATGCTGGGTTTAGTTTTGCTGAAAGTACGGAAGTATTTGGCGCTTCCATCGTAATACCGCCCGCTAAACTACCGAAAGGCACCTACCGGAATATTGATGGAAACACAGCTGCAGCATGGGGGCTTCTGGCAGCCGCAGAAAACAGCGGGAGAAAGTTATCTCTCTGTTCTTATCCAATTACTCCCGCATCAGAAATATTTCATGAACTTTCTGCAAGGAAAGATCTTGGGGCAATTGTTTTTCAGGCTGAAGATGAAATTGCGGCGGCCTGTGCAGCAATTGGAGCCTCTTTCAGTGGTAACTTATCTGTTACTACAACTTCGGGGCCGGGTGCATCTCTTAAATCGGAAGCTATGGGACTCGCGATAATCTCTGAAATACCTCTTGTATTAATCAACGTACAGCGGGCAGGCCCTTCCACCGGTTTGCCAACTAAAACAGAGCAGAGTGATTTGAATCAGGCACTCTACGGCAGGCACGGGGAAGCACCTCTCGTTGTAATTGCGGCAAGTTCGCCGGATGACTGTTTCTTCTACAGCTATGAAGCAGCCCGAATTGCAATGGAACATACAACTCCGGTAGTGATGCTGTCTGATTCATACCTGGCAAGTGGTACCAGCCCCTGGAGAATTCCGGAAGAGGGTGAGCTGACTGCAATAGACATACCAAAATTTGAAAAACCGGCTGAAGAGTGGCAGGCGTATCTGCGAGATCCTGAATACCTAAGCCGCTACTGGAAAAGTCCCGGAGATGCAGGTTTTGAGCATCGTATTGGCGGTTTGGAGAAAAAAGAGAACACCGGTAATTTGACTTATAAGCCTGAAAATCACGAAAAGATGACCAAAATTCGTGAAGAGAAAATTGCTAGGATTGCTAAAAAATTACCTGGGCAAACCGTAGAAGGAGCTCAGGAAGGTAAGCTGCTGATTGTAGGTTGGGGTAGTAGTCACGGTGCAATTAGTACGGCTGTTTCAGAACTGCTTGAGGCGGGAAAGAAGAATATCGGCTTTACCCACTTTAACTACATTAACCCGCTTCCACAAAATACAGAAGAGATCTTCTCCAGATTTGATGAGATACTTGTATGTGAGCTGAATAACGGCCAGTTTGCAAATTATCTGAGGACAAAACTCCCCCAATTCACCTATAAACAGTTTAACAAGATTAAGGGACAGCCGTTTTTTACGTCCGAAATTAAAGCAGAAATCGTAAACACGCTTACGAGGCAATTATGAAAACGGACGTAAAAAACAGTGCGGAAAAACGTACCCGTAAAGATTTTATAAGCGACCAGGCCGTGCGATGGTGCCCCGGTTGTGGTGATTTTATGATTCTTGCCAACATGCAGAAAGCGTTTGCGCAGATGAATCATAAAAAAGAGCATTTTCTCAGTGTCTCCGGTATAGGGTGTTCATCCCGCATTACCTACTACCTCGATACATACGGTATACATTCAATCCACGGCCGTGCAATTGCTGTTGCTACCGGTGCAAAACTTGCCAGGCCCGAGCTCAACGTTTGGGTGTTTACCGGAGACGGAGACTGCATGGCTATTGGCGGCAATCACTTTATCCATGCGTGCCGGCGCAATGTAGACCTAAATATTATTGTGTTTAACAACAGAATTTATGGGATGACTAAGGGGCAGTCATCCCCAACAACCCCCACCGGCCTGAAAACCAAAACTGCCCCTGAAGGCAGCTACGAAACACCTTTCAATATTGGAGAGGTAGCCATTGGAGCGGGTGCAACATTTTTTGCAAGAGTGCCGGATAATAACCATGCACTTATGGAAGATGTGATGATGCAGGCGTACCATCACAAAGGCACATCAGTGATTGAAGTGCTGCAAAATTGTGTGATATTTACGGACGGAATTCACGAACAAATTACGGGTAAGGAAACGAAAGACAATAATCAGTTAATTCTTGAACACGGAAAACCGATGATCTTCGGAAAAGAGAAGGATAAAGGTTTGCGAGTGAACGGATTCCGGCTTGAAGCAGGAAAAATAAATACTGGGCAGGATAATGTATTGGTACACAATGCCTCAGAACATGACTCTTTAATACATCTTGCACTTGCTAAAATGCAGTTGCCCAATCATCCGGTTGCGATGGGTGTTATCCGAAAAGCGGAATATGAGAACTATGAGAAGAGTGTACACAATGCCATTGAGCGGGAGAAGAACCGCACACCATTCAAGAGTACATCAGATCTGTTCAGAAGCGGAAATACCTGGGAAATATAATCTTTGTTTATGATTAAGTTTGGGCTCCGCTTGAAAAGGCGGGGCTCATTTTATTTTAGGCAGATCTCAGGTTTACATTCTCATCTTAAAACTGCTTTGGATGAATTGAATGATTCCGGATTAAGCTTGAAAGTACCCATCAAACTGAATTCAACGAGATGGCTTTTCCCATAAAAACCAGACATATATTTGAAATTTCCTTTCGAATGGTTTTATTGGTTCTGTAATGAGAGTTAGATAGAACATTAATATGACGGGTTCAGTCGTATTGTTCATTTTAAACGAACTCTCGTTTCTTTGATAAACCAAAATAAGAGAAGAGGGAATAGCACAATGGCAGAAACACACACGCTTATAATCCACGGATGGAGCGACTGTTCGGGCTCATTTGTGGAGATGAAGAAGAGGTTTGAAGAGAACGGCATCGGTACGGTTGATACCATTCTTTATGCCGATTATGAATCACGCGAAGACAACATCACGTTTAATGATGTGATTGACGGGCTTCACAGGCGACTGATCGAAAAAGAGCTGATTAACCCGGATGGTTCAGCAAAATTTGATCTCAATATTGTGATACATTCAACAGGAGGTCTTGTTGTTCGCCACTGGATTTGGAGATACTATGCAGATAGAATCGAGGAGTGCCCTGTTAAGCGGATTGTGATGCTGGCACCGGCTAACTTTGGCTCGCCGCTTGCTCACAGGGGTAAATCTTTTCTTGGCCGCCTGGTGAAAGGCAGATGGAAAATTGGCGATTTTCTTGAAGTAGGGAGGAGGCTGCTGGATGGCCTTGAGCTTGCCAGCCCGTACCAGTGGGAGCTTGCTCATCGGGATCTTTTCTCAAAACAGGTGTCGTACTACAATAAAGATCAGATTCAGCTCACTATTTTAACCGGCATCGAAGACTACTCCGGCATACGCGGCTGGGTGAATAAACCGGGTACGGATGGTACTATTGTGATAGCAGGTTCTTCAATAGATTCGATAAAAATGAAACTCGATTTTTCTGATTCCAGCACACCCTGCGAATGGACACAAACCAGCACAGCACACGATTATGCATTTGGCGTGATTGCCGGCCTCGATCATGGAAGTATTGTCAGTGAGTTTGAAAAGGGTGATGGAGAAATAATTGACCTGACAATTGAAGCGCTGAAAATTGATAAACCTGAAAAATTTGAGGCATACAAGACAAAAATCGATGACATTACCGACCTGACGTACAGTACCTATGCGGGGAGGTCTAAAAACAAGTATAGCCGTTATCAGCAGTTTATAATTCACGCGATTGATGATCACGGAGCGGATATCGACGATTTTACCATTGAGTTTTATGTGTATAAAGCATCAAAAGCGGAGAAAAATTTGATAGATAAGCGAAAATACTTTAACAGAAAGGAAGAGGAGCTATCAACCCGAATACACCGCGAGCTGATGCGTGAGGTACATACCTACAGTAAAGAGAAGAGCTACCGGCGCCTGCTTGTGAACCTTGAAAATCTGAATGCGCTGTTGTTGAAGGCACGAGAAGAGCTGGGTGAGTTTGTGATCAGTATGAAAATCTATGTACCTGAAATCGATAAGGGGATCTACTACGACCTTGACTCTCTGCAGAATATTGTGATTTACAGCTCAGACGGTGTGGATGGAGATGCACCAAGCCTGTTTTTTGGAAATACTACAACTCTGATTGAACTTGAAGTAGATCGAAGAACAAGCTATGTGCGCATTGGGAGGGATCCGAAATGAGAAGTAGTCAGCTTAAATCAATTTTAAATAAAATAAACAATCGCAAAAACGAGAAAGCTCAGAATAATAAAACTCATCACCACTTCCATGGATGGGCTGTAGCGTGAGGCCTCGTTTTTCTTGTCCGTAAAAGGATTGAGCCACTGCATAGGGTTTTTGAACTTCTCTGATAAGAATCGTGCCATAGCAAGAATAGCCTCTTCCACATCATCGTAGAAGCGGTCTACTCTGAAAACAAACACTCTGCGTACTGCAGGAGCTGCTTTTCTGTAGAACCAGTCCAGATCGAGAACGGTGGTGAGCTCCGGTGCCAGTTTCTTTCTGAGGAACCAGAAAGCAACAAAAGTGAGCAGTGCAATCTGCAGAATTTCAACGATGTGGTACACTGTGTATGGTTCGTAGCCTGTTTCGAACGGCAGGAATGTGTAGAGGGCATTTGGGAAAACACCGTAGAAAATACATGCAAAAGCTAAAATACCCATCGCGATATACATGTTTACAGGTATTGGCTTCAGCTCGCCGGTATACTCTTCCTTATCGAACCAGGTAAAGTATGGCAGCTTAAGGCCAACACTAAGCCACGTACCGACAGATGCCACCAACAGCACCAGCATAATGGTTTCGTAGCCGCCATAACCGGCTGCATCAATCACCATTCCCTTACTGATAAAGCCGGCAAAAAGCGGAATTCCTGAGATGGAAAGGCCGCCTACCACATACAGCCCAAGCACCCATGGCAGTTTTTTGTACAGGCCGCCAAGATGAAACATTTTGCTCGATCCGGCTGAGTACATCACCGCGGTAACGGCCATGAACATCAGCGATTTGTATAAAATATTATTGTAGGCATGCGCTGCTGCGCCATTTAATGCAAGGTCAGTTCCAATACCAACTGCACACACCATATAACCTACCTGACTGATAATGTGGTAGGACAGGATTTCGCGCATGTCTTTACAGATAACCGCGTAATAGATACCATATACGGCCATTGCTGCGCCAAAAAAGATGAGAAGCTCCCAACCGGCAAACATCCTAATAAGTACATAAACGGCTGTTTTGGTGGTGAAAATACTCATGAAAATAGTACCGGTCTGAGTCGCTTTTGGATAGGCATCAGAAAGCCAGGTATGCAATGGGATGATTGCAGTGTTAACCGCTACACCAAGAAGCATTAGAATATTTGCCGGTGTGTACTCCATTGGGATGGATTCAACAGCGATTGACTCTTCTACTACAGAGTGCCACAGAATACCGGCAAAAAGCAATCCGCCTCCAAGTATGTGATAAATCAAATAGCGCATACCAGAGGCATCGGTTTCCGGTGTGCGGCGTGCCCAGATTAACCATGTGGAAGCCAGGGCCATGATTTCCCAGTAGATGATGAGGGTGAGAAGATCTCCCGCATACACAACACCAAGGGCACCACCTGCATATGTAAGTGCACTAATTTGCTGCCCAAGCTCTTTCATGTGGTAAGCATAAATACCGGCCAAAAGAGCACCAAGAGCAAACACAATCCCGAATAGGTTGCTGAGTGCATCGGTTTGCATGAGTACCAGATCGTAGTTCAGCAGTGAGCCTGTTACGGTGTAATTTTCGGGTCGGGTGAGGATAACAACTGCGGCAATAACCGGAAATGCCAAAAAGAGTGCAGGCCGTATTTTCTCTGAGAAAAACGATATAACAGCCGCCCCAAGAATTAAAATAACACCCGGTATGGTGATAAACTCAATCATAATAGTTGATGTCGCGGTTTACAATTTTTTTGGCAATAAACTTGGCTGAGTAAACCAGGGCGTAGCAGATCACAAAGCCAAAAATGGCGTAAAAGGCGGGAATTGCGTTCCACCAATGGCTGTCGTAACCGGCAAGTACAGTAAACTCAAGTACAAGTGTAATGACGAAAATTATACCCAGTATGATCCAGTGAATTGTTTTCATGGTGCAGCCGAGTTAAAAAGTGATAGACTGATATCAACAGCGAGATCGTAAAAACCGAAAAACAGGTTTGGGAACAAGCCAAAGAGCACAGAAAGAACCGCAGTTACCATAATTGGAACTACCATTAAAGGCGATGCTTCACCATATTTTTCGAGGCCTTTGCCCGGTTTAAAGTAGGCACGGTAAATGATAGGGAAGAAGTACCCCACATTTAGGATACCGCTCACCACAAGTATAATAACCGGGAAAATCATGTCGCCTTCAAGTGAACCGAGCGCCAGTGTCCACTTACTGAAAAACCCATTGATTGGCGGGATTCCTGCAAGGCCCATTGAGCCGATAACGAATGCGGCCATTGTCCACGGCATCACTTTCGCAATTCCATCAAGGTTGCTGATTTCCGTTCTGTGAAGGTTTACGTAAATAGCACCGGCACAGAAGAAGAGGGTAATTTTCATGGTGGCATGTGCAGCAATATGCATAATGCCACCGGTCATTCCGGTTGGTGTAAGCAGTGCAACACCAAGCACAATGTAGGAGAGATGGCCAACGGTTGAATATGCAAGCCGGCGCTTAAGGTTATTCTGTGCAAAAGCTATCAGTGATGCCACAATAATGGTAAAACCTGCCAATAAAATGAGAATATCATTCAGCCCGTAGTCTCCCATTACATCCACACCAAAAACGTAACCCACAACCCGGGTTATTGCAAACACACCGGACTTAACAACGGCTACCGCGTGTAGAAGGGCACTAACTGGAGTTGGTGCAGCCATTGCAGCAGGAAGCCATCCATGGATAGGCATGATGCCGGCTTTCACACCTACCGCTGCTAAAAAGAGAATAAATAGAAGCAACATGGCTGTGTGTGGCAGATCCGCATCAGATAGAATACCACCCGGTGTAAAATCGAGTGTGCCTGTATAGTGATAGACCAGCGCAGATGCAGCTACAAGCAGCAATCCTGCGGTTAATGTAAATGCAAGATATTTGCGCCCGGCATCGATTGCTTCTTTCTTCTCATTATGGATAACGAGAGGGTAGGTAGCCACTGTGAGCATCTCATAAAATAGAAGAAATGTGATAAGGTTCGCAGAAAAAGCGATACCGATGGTTGCAGATAGACAGACGGCAAAACTTGCAAAATATCGGGTTTGTTTGATTTCGCCTGCCCCGCGAACGTAGCCTATGGAGTAGAATGAGGTAAAAATCCACAAGCCCGAAGCAATAACTGCAAAATATACACCAAAAGGATCGGCATTCAGAGCAAGCGGAATACCGGGTGCGAGGTCAACAAGATGAAGTTGAACAGATTCGCCCCGCATGGCACCCGGCAACAGGGTTAGTACCAGCACAAACTTTATCACAGCTGCCAAAATGGTCCAAAATTCACGCAGGTTCGGTCTTGCCGAGCTTAACATAATCGGCACTACCACAACCAGCGATACCAAAATGGCTAATAAGGGTACGAGGGAAAGATCCATCGGTTATTATTCAGTGTTGATTTAAAATTTCTTCTGTTTAAAACCTCTGCCATTACATTGGGAAGATGTTTAGCAATATCCCCACGATGATGGCATTTGCAAATCCAATAACAATTAAACTTACAGCGAGAATACCTGTTGGCCACAGCATGCTTGCTGATGCTTCGTTTCGGGTAGCCTCGGCAGGCTCTTTTTGCCCCTTCTCGGGATTCATCATATACACTTTTTCGAGTACCCTGAAGAAGTAAACTGCATTCAGTAACGAGCTTACTAAAACTACTGCGAGAAACAGCCAGTTGCTGTTGTCGATGGTTCCGAGTGCCAGATACCACTTACTGAAAAATCCTGCAAGCGGCGGAAGCCCAATCATTGAGATGGCAGCAATGCTAAATGATGCCATAGTCCACGGGTATTTTATGCGGTAGCTGTCATCAAACCGGCTGATATCTGAATGCCCTTCTTTCAATCTTAATTGCCCGCTAATCATAAACAGGCATGCTTTCATAATAGCATGATTTAAAACGTGAAGCAGTGCACCTGCAAAACCCCAGGGATTGGCAAGGCTCAGCCCCATAATGATATACCCGATCTGAGAGATAGAGCTGTAAGCCAGCATACGTTTCATCTCTGTCTGGGCAATTGCCATAATAGAACCATAAAGAATACCGATGCAGGCAAGAACACCAACAATGTAAGAGAGCGGTGCAATAGCATCGGTTATCTCAATACCAAACATCCAGAGAATAATTCTGAACAGAATGTACGCTGCTACTTTGGTACCGATTGGTGCAATAAGTGCGGTTGATGTTGACGCAGCGTAGGTATATGAATCGGGAAGCCAGCCATGCATCGGGAATAGAGCCGCCTTAACACCAACGCCCACTATCATAAGGATCAGAGCTGCGAAGGTTGCGTTGCTTTCGAAAAGCATAGGAAGCATGGCCGCCATATCAATAATATTCAGCGTACCGGTAATGGTGTACATAAAGCCAACACCAAGAAGATAGAGAGTACCACCCGCTGTGCCAATAATCAGGTATCTGAAAGCTGCATATGGTGCCTGCTTTTCACCGATTGCAATCAATGCATAGCCTGAGAGAGAAGCGATTTCAAGGAATACATACAGGTTAAAAAGATCGCCAGTGAGAATCATGCCATTGAAACCAAGCATCATCAGCATGGCAAGGGAGTAGTATGGCATCTCTTTGCCGGGAAACTCTACCTTTTGCAGGTTATGGGAGTGGATCATCACAAAAAATGCAACCACATTTATCACAAGTACAAAAAAGCCGGATAACCCATCATATACAAACTCAATACCAACAGGTGGTTCCCAACCGCCAAAGAAGTATCGAATACTCCCTTCATTCAGATAATTAATAAAACCATAGACGGAGAACCCGGCGGCAATGCCTGAACCAAGCACAGCAAGTGGTTGCGACAGCTCACTTCTCCACAAGCCGAAGGCAGGAATAACTACTGAAAACAGTACAAACGTTAAAGCGATATATGCCGGAAGATGCGACTCAATCATTGAAGTTTTTCTATCAGTTCTTCTTCATCCAGTGTTTCGTATCTATTGTAGATAGCGAGAAGCAAAGTAAATGCAACTCCGAGAGTGGCCACGCCTACAACAATAGCTGTAAGCATCAACGTATGTGGCAGTGGGTTAAGGTAGTTAGCAACCTGATCAACAGGGATGTTGGGATCCAAAACAGGTACGGTGGCATCCCATTTTGATGCGATGGAGACAAAATAGAGTACGACTGAAATTTGTAGTATGGCGAGGCCGATAGTCTTTTTAATCAGGTTCTTTTTGAATAAAATTCCATATACACCAATGCATAGCAAGATAATGGTAAACCAGTATGCGTAGTGCCCCAAAAAGAAATCAAGCATAATCTTCCCCCTTTACCATGTTATCATAGATCATCACTAAAATTGCCATAACTGCAAGTCCAATTCCTACTTCAATAATCAAAATACCGGTATATCTTAGCCAATCAGGATCCATTCCCGGTATAGGCAAAGCACCATAATCAAGGAAATATCCTCCCATTGCCATGGCTACCAAGCCTGTTGCAAAGTAAATTAACACACCGATAACCGCGAGTGGAGTGGTAGCAAACTCCTGTATTTGCAATCGGGCAATTCGGCGCCCACCGGCAACTCGTATCAACAGAACGGATGCAGCAAGAAGAGCTCCTCCCTGGAAACCTCCCCCGGGACTGTAGTGCCCGTGAATAATTACATACCATCCAAATACCATGATGTACGGGCTGAGAAGCCTCGCACCAAGCAGTACGATTGGGCTGTGAAACTGACGTCTCATCCTCTCCTCCGTCTTGTTTTTCTGAGAACCAGTAGTGTAATCAAACCGGCGGTGTAGATTACAACCTGCTCGCCAAATGTATCAATACTTCTGTAATCACCAAGAACAACGGTAACCATATTTGGTGTGCGGGCATCCCGGTAGGCATTCTGGATAAAGTAACTTCCTTTCACAGTAGTACCGGTTATGCTCTCTTCTGCATGCATAAGGTTATCCGGATCGCCACGGAAGGGCAGATCGGATGCAGCGAATATCAAAATTCCTGCAAACAAAACTAATATGAGTACTTTAAGTGCTTTCAATCTTTTGATTTTCTTGAAGTTTGATAAACAACAACTACAAATAAAATACCTGTAACACCCGCACCAATTACAGCTTCAGTAAATCCAACATCAATAGCGCCCATGGCAACAAAAAGAAGAGCCATGAGAAAACTGAAGATGGTCATCATCACAACTGCAACCAGCAGGTCTTTCACTTCGAGAGCTACAATGGCTGAGAGTGCAAGAAAAATGTAGATTACAAGTTCAAGTTCCCAGATCATTTGTGCTCCTCCTCATCAATTTCATCATCTGTATAGAATGGGTTGAGCCCTCGTTTATACGCTGCCCTTGCCAGTGCGTGGGTGCCAACCGGGTTTGCGAGGAAGATAAAGAGGATTATCAGCACAAGTTTTAATGAGCTTTGAGTTAATCCTTCGTAAATAACCAGACCCAGAATTACAAAAATGATTCCGAGCGTATCACTCTTACTTACAGAGTGAGTTCGTGCATAGAAATCTGGCAGACGGATAATACCTATACTTCCAACCAGCATGAAAATAATGCCGATAACCACAAAGATTATGCTGATTATGTTTTGAATTTCTGTCATTTCTCCTCAAACCTCGGTGATGAAACGTATTTAGCGATAATCAGTGAGCCAATGAATCCAAGAATTGCATAGGCAAGAGTGATATCGATAAACATGTCGATTCTGTCAAAAAGAAATCCGATTAATGCAATGAGAACAATGGTTTTTGTGGCAATTGCATTGGTTGCAAGAAGCCTGTCATAAAGCGTAGGGCCTTTGAGAACCCGAATAAGCGGAACGGCAATAATGATGGTGAGAATAACGGCACTGTAAAGAAAAAATGAGTCCATTATTTATTCTCCTTTGTTTCGGTTCTCGTGATTATCTGCAGATCTTCAATAACCTGCCGCTCCTCTTTCTGGAATAGTTTTAAAACCTCGCGCGGCATTTTATCTGAAGTGATGCCTTCGTAAGACTTATCGTCGATAGCGTGAACGATAAACAGATCATCTTCTATATCTATGGTAAGGGTGCCCGGTGTTAGTGATATAGAGTTGCCAAGAATCATTTTAGCATGGGCACTTGGCAGGTTTGCACGAAATGTGATCATGGTGGTATGTAGCGGCATTTTCCTGCGTATAATAATACCAACCACATGGAAACCGGCAACTACAATCTGGAGGATCATCCATAAAAGATAGTAAACAGACCTTCCAAATCTCACCTCACTGAGATCGTCCATGTCATCATCAAAAAAACGGTGCATTTTCAGCTGATAGTTCACATACATTACTCCGGCTACAGTAAGTACACCCAGTCCAAGATGGATTAAATCGAAGAATCCACTCATAATAACCCAAAAGGCCATCAGTGAGATGAACGACATTGTAAGGCTGAAAAAAGATAACTTGTTCATTAGTTAGCTCTATAAACGTTTTGCCCGCTTTCTTTTAATCCGTCAAACATATTGAAAAAAGTACATTCTCTGCAATTAAAGTTGCCCGGTTTTACACGGTTTATTCAAAAAAACGCTTTCAGCAGATTCGTGGCATTTATAAAGTATAGCTTTGGTTGAACTGCTGTTTAATACAACGTAGAAATATTTTGAATATGGGCAGATTTACACTCTTTTGAGTTTATCTTGGAATAGATTTTTGTATCTTTGCCTCCTGAAATTAAGGCTGTATTGAACAGTTAAACCATAAGCACCAAACTAATTAACCTGTTGATGGAATCACCCACAGTGCTCGTTGCCCTGATTATAGGATTGCCACTACTTGGTTTTCTCATAAACGGTATTTCCGGCCTTTTTTGGCAGAGTTTTCGATCAAAGAAGAGTTTTATCGGTACTATAGCCAATTTTGCAGTTTTTATTCCTTTTCTGATAACTGTTTATCTGTTTCTGAACTTTAATGCAGAAGCAGGAGCCATTCACGCAAAACTTTTCACCTGGATTGATACAGGTGGCCTCACTGTAGATATTGCCTATCAGATCGATCAACTCTCTCTGATAATGGCTCTTGTAGTTACCGGTGTGGGGTCATTGATACACCTTTACTCAATCGGTTATATGTCGCACGATCCCGGTTTCTGGAAGTTCTTTGCTTACCTGAACCTGTTCATCTTTGCGATGCTTAATCTTATTTTGGCTGATAACCTGCTACTTCTCTTTTTGGGATGGGAAGGGGTAGGCCTTTGTTCTTATCTTCTTATCGGTTTCTGGTACACCGATATGCTGAAATCGGATGCAGCAAAAAAAGCTTTTCTTTACAACAGGGTTGGAGATTTTGCATTTCTGGTAGCGATCTTTATGATTTTTGAGGCTGTTGGGAGCCTGAATTTTGATGTGATTCTTGCCAATCTGGATGCATTCACCGGTGATGCTGTATTCTGGATTGCATTTCTGATGTTTATAGGGGCAACAGGGAAGAGTGCTCAGATTCCACTCTTTGTTTGGCTGCCCGATGCGATGGCCGGTCCAACATCAGTGTCTGCACTTATACACGCGGCCACAATGGTTACATCGGGTATTTACCTCATTACAAGGATGTCTCCGATGTACGTGCTCAGCCCCGAGGTGATGATGATCGTAGCGGTGATAGGTGCATTAACCGCAATCGTTGCAGCAACCATTGCCATTACGCAATACGATATTAAAGGGGTTCTTGCTTATTCAACGGTTTCTCAGCTTGGTTTTATGTTTCTTGCACTTGGAGCAGGGGCTTACACTGCGGCACTATTTCATGTGATTACGCACGCATTTTTCAAAGCATGCCTCTTTCTTGGCTCAGGTTCAGTAATTCACACCATGGAGCATGTAGAACACAAACTTCATGACAAAGGCAAGGATGTGCATTTCGACCCCCAGGATATTCGCAACATGGGCGGTCTCAGAAAGTATATGCCGTCCACATATAAAACATTTTTGATAGCTACCATAGCTATTGCCGGTATACCGCCACTTGCCGGTTTCTTCTCGAAGGATGAAATTCTGATGCATACGATGAACATGGGCTTTGGTGAGTTTGCCGGTGCCATGTACTTCCTGCTCTGGGGAGTTGCAACGGTAACAGCATTCCTTACAGCATTCTACATGTTCCGCCTTACTCTTACTACCTTCCATGGAAGTTTCAAGCTGCCCAAGAAGGTAAAAGGCGCTGAAAATGCAGAGCAGTATCTGCATGAAAGCCCCTCAACAATGACCATTCCGCTCTGGACACTTGCGGGCCTTTCTGTAGTTGGTGGTTTTATTGGTATCCCGAATTTTATTGCAAAAACTTTTGGTGGAGAGGGTACCATCAACTGGCTTGCAAGCTGGATAAGCCCAATTGCGGCAGACATACCCCTTACACTTTCCATTCCTGCAGAATGGGCATTGATGATATTTGCAACACTGGTAGCAGTAGCCGGGGTGTACACGGCATTTAAAATGTATGGAAATGACAATCAGGAAGTTTCTGATGCCAAAATATCATCTCGCTTTGGCGGATTATATCAGGTTTGGAAAGAGAAGTACAATCTCGACGAACTATACGAAGGTACTGTTGTACACCCAACGGTTCGATTCTCCGACAGAGTACTTGCTGTTTTCGACTTGAAAGTTATTGACGGATTTGTGAATGCTGTTGCCGGTATTGTTCGCCTTGCCGGAAGTTTGTTGAGATATATTCAAACCGGTGTAACAAGCAACTATGCATTCTTCCTTATTCTGGGTGTAATTCTGGTTCTCTCACTATTACTGTTTTAAAGATACTTAGCTGATAAACATGGAGTTTTTACTTAACCTTACCATCTATTTTCCGCTTCTTGGAGTGCTGGCGTTTCTTTTTCTGAAAGGTGATAACGCCGTAAAATGGACCAGTCTTGTTGTAACATCAATCACCTTTTTACTTTCGTTGCCTCTGCTGTTTAACTTTGATGTAGCAGGCTCTGCAACACCGCAGTTTGTAACGGAAGGCTCACCTATTCTTTCCGGCTTAGATATCAAGTATCTGGTTGGACTCGACGGGCTCAGTTTACTTCTGTTCATGCTCACCACACTTTTCGGGCCAATTGTAATACTTGCTTCCTGGAACTCGGTGAAGAAAAGCCTGGTAGGCTATTACAGTATGTTGCTTATCCTTCAAACTGCATCGCTTGGAGTATTTGCTTCATTAGATCTCGTTGTATTTTACGTTTTCTTTGAATTGTCACTCATTCCAATGTATTTCCTTATCGGTATATGGGGTGGCAGTGATAAAGTTCGTGCAACCATCAAATTTTTTATCTACACGCTTGTTGGCTCGTTGATCATGCTTGTTGCACTGATCTATCTGGGTTACAATGCAGGAGCTGCAACAGGAGTTTATCAGTTTACAGCAGACTGGAGATTTATTTCAAGCCCGGAGTACACCATTGGCCTTGTAGAGCAAACATGGCTTTTCCTTGCTTTTGCACTTGCTTTCTGTATAAAGGTGCCGCTCTTTCCATTCCATACCTGGCTTCCTTACGCACATACAGAAGCGCCAACAGCAGGTTCTGTAGTTCTGGCAGCTATTATGTTGAAGCTTGGAACATACGGTCTGATCCGGGTTTGTATGACAGCCTTCCCAAACGCATTCATGGAATTTGCCCCCTGGATGGCCACCCTTGCGGTGATTGGCATCATATATGGTGCTCTTGTGGCGATGGTTCAGAAAGATGTTAAAAAGCTGGTTGCATATTCATCGGTCAGCCATCTTGGCTTTGTAGTTCTTGGTATCTTTGCATTCAACACAATTGCAGTGCAAGGTGCCATCATCCAGATGATTAATCACGGCCTTTCAACCGGCGCTCTCTTCCTTATTGTTGGAATGATTTATGACCGCCGCCATACCCGTATGATTGCTGATTTTGGCGGAATTGCCAAGAAAATGCCTGTTTTTGCGGTGATGTTTATGATTGCAACGCTGGCATCTATTGGTTTACCGGGACTCAACGGATTTATTGGTGAGTTTTTCATTCTGAACGGCTCATTCTTTTCAGAACTATATGCAAATAAAGCCTATGCTGTTATTGCGGCTTTAGGTGTAATATTGGCGGCTGTGTACATGCTCTGGATGTATCAAAGAGTGATGTTCGGTCCAATTACCAATAAAGAGAATGAGAAGCTTATCGATCTGAACGGCCGCGAAATAGGTTTGCTCGTACCGCTTGTGATATTCATGGTATGGATTGGTATTCGCCCTGTTGATTTTACAAAATACTCTGAAGAGTGGGTTGATACTTACATTACCCTTTCAGAGGAGAAAAGTATTACTGTTATCGAAAACACGAGCAAAGAAGATATACCAAACTGGACCGCAAGGTTTTATAATATCGACGAAAATCAGTCTGAGTACAGATTGGCACATCAGGGAAAATAGTCTCAAAGAATCATTATGAAAGCATTATCCGCTGAAATCATTGAAAAGGAACTCACCGGTTTAGATGACTGGGAGTTTGAGGACGATAAAATTTCAAAGAAATTTGAGTTCGGTAATTTTAAAGAGGCTCTGTCATTTATGGTTCGGGTAGGTTTTGAGGCAGAAGAGCAAGCCCATCATCCGGAATGGTTTAACGTGTACAACAGGGTAGAGATAAGCCTGAGTACACATGATGCCGGCAATAAGGTAACAGAGAAAGATATTCACCTGGCCAAAGCAATTGAAGCTATAGCAAACTGATTTGGCAAATTAAATCAAAAATTAGTGCACAGGATTTAAAACAAACAATTGATGGATTATTTACACGACTTACACTCATTTTTGCCCGGTATTATCGTTGCTATTGCCGGCCTTACAGTGATTATGCTCGATGCCTTCAAAAAATCTATTGCTATATCATATTCTGTGGCGGTTTTTGGATTAGGTATTGCAGCACTTTTTGCAATACAATCTCTATTTGGTGATTCCGGCACTGCTTTCTCCGGTATGATTGTTTATGGCGGTACCGGTGCATTTGGTACAGTGATTGTACTGTTGGGGGCACTTTTCTGCGTGATAATATCAAAAGATTATCTCGAAGATCTGGATCTTCATAATGGTGAAGTTTACGCCATGGTACTCTTCTCTGTTACGGGAATGCTTGGGCTTGCTCTGTCGAATGACTTGATTACGCTCTTTATCAGTCTTGAAACCATGTCGATCTGTTTGTATGTACTTGCAGGCCTGATGAAGAATGAGAAAATAGGCGCAGAGGCAGCTCTCAAATATTTTCTCTTAGGGGCGTTTTCTACAGGTTTTCTGCTTTACGGTATAGCACTTATCTATGGTGCAACAGGCCATACAAATCTTGTTGAAATTGCGGGTGCTGCGGAGCCAACCTTACTGTTTTTTGCAGGTTCTGCACTACTTTTGGTGGGTATTTTCTTCAAAATTGCTGCAGTACCATTCCATATGTGGGCTCCTGATGTGTACCAGGGCACGCCAACTACCCTTACAGCTTTTATGGCTACAGCAGCTAAATCTGCAACCTTCGTAGCATTTATTCTGGTACTTACCAGAATGCTTCCTGACTCAGAGGCAGGTGACTGGACAAACGTAATTCAGGTTGTTGCAGTAATTACAATGATTGTGGGCAACCTTATTGCGCTTGCGCAGAACAATGTTAAGCGAATGCTTGCATACTCAAGCATTGCTCATGCAGGTTATCTGATGGTTGGTCTTGCCGCAGGAACTGCTGCCGGCTACTCAGGAGTTCTGTATTATTTGTTTGCTTACACGTTGATGAATGTTGGGGCATTTGGTGTAATAGCATATTATGAGCGTAACCACGGTCTCGACTTTACTGAAATTGACAGTTATGCCGGTCTCGGTTTCAAAATGCCTGTGATGGGTGTAATGCTTTCTGTTTTTCTCTTTTCTCTGGCAGGTATACCACCGCTTGTAGGGTTTGTTGGCAAATATTATGTGTTTGCAGCTGCTGTTCAGGCAGGTTTAATTCCGCTCGCCATAATTGGTGTGTTAGCGAGTGCTGCAAGTGTTTACTATTACCTCAGGGTAATGGTGTATCTATACTTCAAGGAAGCTCACAAAGAATACACGCTCAAACAACCAAGTTTCTTGTTCAAAACCACATTGATTCTTCTGGCTGTTCTTACAGTCTACTATGGTATTGAACCGGTATTGCCTACATCCGGCCTTATTGAGTTGATACACTCCTATTACGCACTTTAAGCGCGGAATTTTTTAGTCTGGGCTCAATCAGAAAAGGTCTGCAATTCCAAGCAGTATACAGCATTGAATTTGCATGCGTACATTGTAATCTAATAATCTAATCCTTATCTTTTAAGGCTCTGTCATCGGCATAATGTACGATGACTGTTTCCAATAAAGGAAAACAACCAAAGAACAAATAGAATGAAAAAAGACTTTTATGAAATGACTTACATTCTGAACCCCGTTCTCGACGAGGAGAAGTTTTCAGAAATGGTAAGTTTTGTGAATAAGCTAATCGAAGACAACGGTGGTGATATCGTTGAAGTTGACGAGTGGGGAGTAAAAAAGCTTGCCTACGAAATGGATAAGAAAAGTACGGGTTACTATGTAAACATGTACTTCAATGCTCCGGGTACTGCTATTGAAGTGGTAGAGAGAAATATGAGAATTCATGATGATATCATGAGGTATCTCACCCTTAAGTACGACGCTAAAATGAAACGCTACTTTGATCTCAGACAAAAAGGTGAAGCACCTACTATTTTTGAAGAAGAGTCAGAAGAAGCAAACGAAGACGATAATTAAGGAGATTAGCTATGATTAATAATCCATCACACCCCAAAAAAGGCCACCTAAAAAATAAAGACTGCAAATTCACTAAAGCAGGTTTTGAATACATCGACTACAAACAGACCGACATTCTTGAGCGTTTCATCAACGATCAGGGTAAAATGCTGCCAAGAAGAGTAACAGGTACAAGTGCCAAACATCAAAGACAGCTCTCACTGGCCGTGAAACGTGCGAGATTTTTAGGTCTTATTCCATACGTAACCGAAAACCTGAGGTAAGAGACTAATGAAGCTAATACTAAAAGAAGACGTTGAAAAACTGGGTTCTGCCGGTGATTTGGTTGATGTAAAACCCGGCTATGGCAGAAACTATTTAATTCCTCAGGCTAAAGCTGTTCTTGCTACGGAGGGTGCTATTAAGCAATACGAAAACCTTAAGCGGGAAGCAGAGCTCAGAGCTGAGCTCACTGTTGAAGCTGCGAAAGAGCTTGCAGCACAGTTGAGTGCCACATCACTAACTATTCCTGTTAAAGTTGGTGAAGACGATAAGATCCACGGAACCGTTACAAACATTCAGATTGCGGAAGCACTTGAACAACGCGATATCATAATTGACAGAAGAAAGATCACTGTAGATCAGGATATCAAAACTCTTGGTGAATACACCGCAACTATTAATCTGATGGGTGAATTAAACCCACAGGTAAAAGTTTGGGTAGTTAAAGAAGACGAGTAATTAACTACTCCTTTCGATTAATTTTTTATCGTTGAGAATGAAAAAATCAGGATTCATGATGGGGATAGCACTATTAGTGCTTTCCCCTTTTTTTGTTTACGCACAGCTGCTTGACCCGGTAGATTACAGGTTTGTTGAGGTACCAGAATCTGCCAAAGCCGGTGAAATTTTTGAAGTGAAAGTTGAAGCAACTATTGAAGGTGAGTGGCATCTCTATTCCGTGCTTAATGATCCTGATGCAGGGCCTTACCCAACAACTTTCTCATCAGCTATTCCACAGATGGCAATAGCCGGGGATGTAACGGAAACTGAGGCTGTAATAGCTTTCGACCCTAACTTTAATACAGAGTTAGGCTGGCACTCTAAAAGGGCTGAATTCGTTATTCCTGTTGCTTTTCGTCCCGATCTTGAAGGCGAACAGCTAATTCATCTTGAAGTTCTGTACCAGGTTTGTGATGACCGTTCATGTCTGCCTCCAAAAACTAAATCTATAGAAGGCACTATTGTTCTTGCAGGGGTTGCTGATGTTCCGTTCAACGACTTTCCCGACGAAGCTGAGTTTACTCAGCAGGATGAAGCATTTGAGCTTACAAGCGATGCATCTGTACCATCTGATAATGTATGGGGTTTTCTTTGGCTGGCCATTACAGCCGGCTTCGCAGCACTTCTGACACCGTGCGTATTCCCCTTGATTCCGCTTGTTGTTTCATATTTTTCTAATCAGGGCGGTGATGGCAAAAAGGGCACAAGCTGGGTGCAAGCCATTATTTTTGGCCTCTCTATCGTTTTGATTTTTACTGCAATTGGTGCACTGCTTGCATTAATTCTCGGTGTTGCCGGGGTAAGTCAGTTTGCGTCGAATCCGTGGGTAAATCTTATTATCGGTTTGATGTTTGTGGTCTTTGGTGTAAGCCTTCTTGGCATGTTCGAATTACGCCTGCCCTACAGGCTAACAAACTGGCTCAACAGAAAAAGTAATGAAGGCGGGGGTGTGGTTGGTACACTCTTTATGGGCTTTACCATCAGTGCAGTATCATTCTCATGCACCGCGCCATTTGTTGGAGCTATACTTGCAGCTACAACAGGAGGCGAGTGGTTTTTTCCAATAGTTGGAATGCTTGGTTTTTCTGCTGCATTTGCCAGCCCGTTTGTACTTTTTGCGATGTTCCCGGGTTATCTTGAGTCACTTCCAAAAAGTGGATCCTGGATGAATGTTGTTAAAGTTATTCTTGGTTTCATCATCCTTGCTGCAGCAGTCAAGTTTTTATCAAATGCAGATATCATTTGGGAGTGGGGTTTTATAACAAGGCCATTAGGAATTGCTATATGGATAACCTTGTTTTTCCTCGCCGGACTCTATCTACTTGGAACCTATGCCCTTCATGGAGATGAGAGGCCGAAATATATAACTTCCGGCAGGTTATTGCTGGCTATTCCCTTCCTTTTGTTCAGTTTCTACCTGTTGCCGGGACTAATGGGTGCATCTTTGGGGATATGGGATGCCTGGCTTCCGGCAAGACAAGCAACAGACGTGAGTGTGGTAAGGGCTATCACATCATCTGGTGGGGTTGTTGCGGAGAGTGATCAATGGTCGAGTAATTATGAAGAATCTGTAGAACGCGCTATTGCTGATAACCGCCCAATATTCATTGATTTTACCGGGTATACATGTACAAATTGCAGGGCAATGGAGAGCACGGTATTTCCGCGTGAAAATATTGCAGAAAGATTTCAGAGAATGGAAAAAGTAAAGCTTTACACTGATGGCGGGCAAAACGCTGCAGAAAATCAGAAATTTCAGTTCGAACTAAGCGGTACCCTTGCTCTTCCAACCTATGTAATTGTAGATCCCGCTACTGGAACTGTGTTAGATCAGTTGATTGGTTTCACAAGGGCACCCGATTTTGAGAGCTTCCTCGACAGAGGTTTTGAGAGATTTGAACGATTAAATTCGCAAGCGGCTTTGTAGCCAGACTCTCAAAAAAAACTTTTTTACTGCAATTTTTATTTTGAACTTCAGCTTTGGAAAAGATAGTTCTCAATCTGCGCCTGTTTTTCTAACCTTTTTTTACAATTCATAACGTCTTTCTGTAACGTGAAAATTGTGGTATAAGAATAGTAAAAACCTTCTTAATTTCATTTAAACATCATTTTTTAGTGGCATACATTTCGTAAAATGGAAAATAAATTGAAAAAATAAAGTCATTTTTCCGTTCAAGAATCGTCCTGATTACTTCTAAAAAAAAAGTTTTTAATAAAGACAAATACTATTGCAAATAAATCCACCTTTTGAGATTTTTCCTACTTCATATTCAAATTATAAATTAAATGCTCTATGAATATCACTGTGAATAAATTTTCATTTATCATCTTCTTTTTATCCCTTGGCATTCTGTTCAGTTCATGCCGAACAGCCGAAGAAATTGTTGAGCCCGAGCCCGAGCCAACAGTAGTTGAAGAGCCGGTAGAAGAGGAAGATTGGACGGTAGAAGAAGAGGTTGTTGAAGAAGTAGCTGTAATTGAAGAGTTGTACACAATCAACTTTGGTTTCGATATGTACAATATTACAGACCGTGCTGCACGTCTGCTAGCAGAAAATGTTGCAAAATTACGTGAGAATCCAGCCACCCGGGTACGTGTTGATGCATTTACTGACCACGTTGGTGGGGATCAGTACAACCTAAGGCTTAGTCTCAGAAGGGCAGCTGCCGTAGTAGATTTCTATGTACAGAATGGCATTGACGATGCTCGCATTGACTCAAGAGGTTTGGGTAAAGCTCCAATTCCATGTACAGAGGCCGAGATGGACAGAGATACACCCGGCTGCGAGAAAAACAGAAGAGCTGAATCTCACCCGCTTAACTAAGTAGTTCTACTTGAATAGTTTCAAAAAAACGCATTTGTATTTTCAAATGCGTTTTTTTTTGCTCAAAATTCCGGACAGGTAGTTTTTACCGGAATAATTGTGCATTTGGAAAAAAATCGCTTTCTGAATAAATAAAATTAAAGAAATCCACTAATCTGTTTGGCACTTAGTGTTATCATCTAATATATTCCAATAAGTATTAACTAACAGCGACGTGATCGGTCTAAAGTTTTCAAAATATTAATTAGTGTTTGATATTTTGACTTTGGGATTCAAAAGATCTATCATTTTGCTTCTAATTTAAGCTCATAACCAAAACATAACGCGGAGTAATCGTATGACTTCATCTTTA